>NZ_JAZHFR010000015.1:0-55986 GCF_036541385.1 Comamonas sp. GCA5
CGCGCCCCACAGCAGCCACGCCCCAGCGCCATGCCGGCCGGCGCCACAGCAGCGGGCCCAGCAGCACGGCCGCGGCCAGCCACCCGGCATAGACCGGCCACGGCAACAAGGCCGCCTGCTGCAGCTGGGTGGCCGTGCCCGCGACCACGCCCAGCATCCACCACATGCCGGGAGGATGTTGCTGCGAGGGGGACGGCGGTCTTGGCATACTGCGCAGCATGCGGGGCAAACGCCACACCGGCAAAGCCGGCTGCACAGTTCGCCCGCCATTCAACAACCCTCTCCAGAAAGACCGTCATGAGCGTTTACGACCGCCTGCAAGCCCTGAAGATTGCCCTGCCCCCCGTGGCCATTCCCGCCGCCGCCTACGTGCCGTTTGTGCAGACGGGCAATCTGGTGTTCCTGAGCGGCCACATCGCCAAGAAGGACGGCCAGGTCTGGGCCGGCCAGCTGGGTGCGGCGATCAGCACCGCCGAGGGCAAGCAAGCGGCCCGCGCCGTCGCCATCGACCTGCTGGGTACGCTGCAGGCGGCCTGCGGCGGCGACCTGAACCGCGTGCAGCGCATCGTCAAGGTGATGAGCCTGGTGAACTCGACCGCTGGCTTCACCGAGCAGCACCTGGTGACCAATGGCTGCTCCGAGCTGCTGGCCGAGGTCTTCGGGGACAAGGGCTCGCACGCCCGCAGCGCGTTCGGCGTGGCGCAAATCCCCATGGGCGCCTGCGTGGAAATCGAGCTGATCGCAGAAATCGCTTGATGTATGAGAGCTGCCTGCGCTTGCGCTGCCTGGATTTCCGATAGAAAACATATGAAAAACCAAGCAATACAAGCGCTGTCAGCTCATTTTTTTAAGGTGTGCCGTTCGGATCTGAAAACTGCCTGATCCAGACCCCGCGGCAGAACGGGTACCACGCTGCGCAGCGCTGGCGCGCAGCAGGTGGCACACAGACCGCGCGCGATCCGTCACAGAGAATCAAAAGCTGAGGCACCAGCCCCAGGTGGCCCCAGCCTGGGCCCTGGCGGCCACACGAAACCGCCCGGGTCCACCCTGCAACGCTGTGCTCAGGCCGACACGGCGCTGGCGGCCCAGCGGGCATCCTGTGCCACGGCAATGCGTTGACCGGCCACTGCGGTCAATTGCGCGGCCGTGACCAGGTGGGCGTCCAACTCGTGCAAAGGCAGGAGCACAAAGGCGCGCTCGTACATGCGCGGGTGCGGCACCGTCAGTGCCGGCGCGGCCAGCTGGCGCTGGCCCCACAGCAGCACATCCAGGTCCAGGGTGCGCGGCGCATTGCGGTAGGGGCGCTCGCGCCCGGCGGCCAGCTCCAACGCCTGCAAGGCCTGCAGCAAGGCTTCGGGCGCCAGGTCGGTCTCGAGGGCCGCGACGGCGTTCAGATAGTCCGGCCCCGCGGCCTCCACCGGGGCACTGCTGTAGAGCGAAGACACGGCGCACAGCCGGGTCTGCGGCAGGGCCGCCATGCGGTGCAGGGCCTGCAGCAAGGCCTCACCGCGATCCCCCAGGTTGGCCCCCAGGCCGATATAGACCCGTTCGGCCGCCATCACTCGGCGCTGCCGCCGGAGGATGCCATGTCGGCACCGCCGGCAGGCTTGCGGCGGCGGCGACGGCGCTTCTTGGCGGGCGCATCGCCTTCGCTGACGATGGTGTCCAGGGGCGAGGCCTCCTGCACGTCCTCCGCCTTGCGGGGCGCGCGGCGTGCGGCGGGTTGTGCCGCCTTTTGCTTCTGGCGCTGCTCCTCGCGCACCTGGGCCACCAGGTCCTCGCGGCGCGCATCGTCGGCGGCCTGGAACTCCTGCCACCACTCGGCCAGGTCTTCCTCGATCTCGCCCACATCGGCGCGCAGACGCAGGAAGTCGAAGCCGGCGCGGAAGCGCGCCTGTAGCACCATGCCGAACGGGGTCGAACCGGTGCGCTTGTCAAAACGTGGCTGCATGACCCAGATCTCTCGCATGTCGGCGGCCAGTTTGCCACGGCCCGACACGTCGCCGATGCGCTGGTCGAACACCTCGTCGATCGCCTCGTTCAGCGCCGGGAAGGCGTGGTAGCCCTTCTTCAGGCGGCGCTCCCAGCCCTGCTTGACGTCCTGCCACAGCACGCAGGCCAGCATGAAGCTGGGCGCCACGGGCTTGCCTTCGCCGACGCGGCGGTCGGTGTCGGCCAGGGCCGCCTGCACGAACGGGTGCCCGGCACGCTCCACCACCACATCCAGCAGGGGGTAAATGCCGTGCTCCAGGCCCAGCTTCTTGAGCTGCTCGATCGACGCCAGCGCGTGGCCGGTCTGCAACAGCTTGAGCATTTCGTCAAACAAACGGCTTTGCGGCACTTCGCGCAGCAGCGGCTCGCATTCGAGCAGCGGCTTGGCGGTCTTGGGCTCCAACTTGAAGCCCAGGGGGCTGAGCTTGGCGGCAAAGCGCACGGCGCGGATGATGCGCACCGGGTCTTCGCGGTAGCGCGTGGCCGGGTCGCCGATCATGCGCAGCACTTTCTTTTGCGCGTCCTGGATGCCCTTGTGGAAGTCCACCACGACCTGGGTCTCGGGGTCGTAATACATGGCATTGACGGTGAAGTCACGGCGCGTGGCATCCTGGTCCTGCGGGCCCCAGACGTTGTCGCGCAGCACGCGGCCGCTGGCGTCCACGGCGTGCTTCATGCTGGCCAGGGCCAGCTTGCTGGTGCGCTCGTTGCCGCTGACCTGCTCGGCCTGGCTGTTGTCCATGAAGGCACGGAAGGTCGAGACCTCGATCACCTCGTGCTCACGCCCCCGGCCGTAAACCACGTGCACGATGCGAAAGCGCTTGCCGATGATGAAGGCACGGCGAAACAGGTGCTTGACCTGCTCGGGCGTGGCATCGGTGGCCACGTCGAAGTCCTTGGGGCGCAGCCCCAGCAGCAGGTCGCGCACCGCGCCGCCGACGATGTAGGCCTCATGGCCCGCATCCTTGAGGGTGCGCACCACATCCACCGCCCGCTGGTCCACCAGTTGCGGATCGATGCCGTGCACGCTGGCGGGCACCTCTTCACGCTTGCCGAAGCGCGACTTGCGCGCACGGGCGGCGGGCTCTTTGCCCAGCAATTTGTCGATGATGGTCTTGATCATGGGTTTTCAGTAAACAGGTCCAGCACGCGCCAGCCGCGCTCCTGCGCAATCGCTCGCAGACGGGGCTCGGGGTTGGTGGCCACGGGGTGGTTGACACGCTCCAGCAGGGGCAGGTCGTTCATGGAATCGCTGTAGAACGTCGATTCCACGCCCTCCCAGGACAGGCCGCGCGCCGCCAGCCAGGCATCCATGCGCACCACCTTGCCTTCGCGCATGTTCGGCACGCCCTGCACGCCGCCCGTGAACCAACCCGTCGCGTCGCGCTCCAGCTCGGTCGAGAGCAGCTCCTGCACGCCGAAGGCGGCGGCGATGGGGCGCGTGACGAACTCGTTGGTCGCCGAGGTGATGACCACCAGGTCGCCAGCCTGCTGGTGCGCACGCACCAGGGCCTGCGCCTGGGGCAGGATGGCCGGGGTGATGACCTCCTGCATGAAGCGCTGGTGCGCCGCCTGCGCGGCGGCGGCGCCGCGTTGCACGATGGCCTCGGTGGCAAAGCGCACATAGTCCGGCACATTCAGCGTGCCCGCCTGGTAGTGCGCGAAGAACTCGTCGTTGCGGCGCCCAAACTCGGTGCGGTCGCACCAGCCGATGGCAATCGCAAACTCGCCCCAGCCATGGTCGGAATCCATGGGGATCAGCGTGTGGTCCAGATCAAACAAGGCCAGTCGCGGGCGCTGGGACGGGGTTGCAGGGTTCATAGATTCATTCAAAGGGAGCGAAGACATACAGCCATGGCATGCGGCACCAGCGTGCCGCTGGGCTATTCGGTCTCCAGCATGGTTTTGAGCAAGGGGATGGTGATCGCACGCTTGTTGCGCAGTGCAAACTCATCCAGCATGTCCAGCAGCTGCATCAGACTGGCCAGGTCGCGCGAAAAGCGCTTGAGCATGTAATCCACCACATCGGCGCTCAGGGTCACGCCCCGGGCGGCCGCCTCGGTTTTCAACACTTCGCGGCGCTCTTCCTCATTGGGCACCTGCAGCTGGAACACATGGCCCCAGCCCAGGCGGCTGCGCAGATCGTCGCGCACCTCCATGCCCGCCGGCGGCGCGTCGCCGGCCGACAAAATCCAGCGGGGCGAACCGCTGGGCGGGTTGATGGCATTCACAAACCAGTTGAAGGCACGGGCCTGCTGCATGGGCGTGAACAGCTGCACATCGTCCATCAGCACGGCCGACCAGCGCTCGTCAAACTCCGGCGGAAAACCGGTGCTGGCATCCATCCAGCCCACCTGGGCCCCCTGCTCCAGCAGCATTTCGCGCACTGCCTTGAGCAGGTGCGTCTTGCCGGAGCCGGAATCACCCCACAGGTAGGTGGGCACCGGCGCACGCGGCGCAGGGCCAAAGCCATCGCTGATCCAGGCCTGGAGGTGATCGACCACCGGCGCATTGCGACCGGCGTAAAAGCGCGCCAGAGAAGGCCCCGTGGGCAAGCCGATATCCAGCGCCAGTTGCTTCATAGAGAGCATGCCGTCGACACGTCCCGCTTGCTGCACAGCAAGCGCATGGGCACAAACTCAGCCATCGGGAGCAGGAACGTAGACATAGGGGGAGGAAAGAGCAGGAAACGCCCTGCATGCGCAAGACCACGGCCGCATGCCAGCCGGTCCCGGCATCGCGTTTACATATTTTAATCAGCTTCCGCCCCGCTGGCAGGCGCAGGCCCCGCGCACGCCTGGACCGCACTGTGCCACAGGCCGGCGCAGCCAGCTCTCACACCCCCAGATGTCCCGCATCCCTGGGGCGGCATGCGGACATTCCGGAGGGACTGCACTTAAAATCATGGGCGTTCCTGCCCCCACATCGGGCACCACACCCTGCACAGATCCTTCTCATGAGCTCCTCTGCCTCCCCATCCACCCCCATTTCCTACAAAGACGCCGGCGTTGACATCGACGCAGGCGACGCACTGGTCGAGCGCATCAAGCCGCTGGCCAAGAAGACCATGCGCGAAGGCGTGATGGCCGGCATTGGCGGCTTTGGTGCTTTGTTCGAAGTGCCCAAGCGCTACCAGGAGCCCGTGCTGGTGTCCGGCACCGACGGTGTGGGCACCAAGCTGCGCCTGGCTTTCGAGTGGAACATGCACGACACCGTGGGCATCGACCTGGTGGCCATGAGCGTCAACGACGTGCTGGTGCAAGGCGCGGAACCCCTGTTCTTCCTGGACTACTTTGCCTGCGGCAAGCTGGACGTGGACACGGCCGCGGCCGTGGTGGGCGGCATTGCCAAGGGTTGCGAGCTGTCCGGCTGCGCCCTGATCGGCGGTGAAACCGCGGAAATGCCCGGCATGTACCCCGATGGCGAGTACGACCTGGCCGGCTTTGCCGTCGGCGCCGTGGAAAAGTCCAAGATCCTGACCGGCCAGAACGTCAAGCCCGGCGACGTGGTCCTGGGCCTGGCCTCGACCGGCGTGCACTCCAACGGCTTCTCGCTGGTGCGCAAGTGCATCGAGCGCGCCGAAAGCCAGGGCACCGTGCCCGCCACCCTGGACGGCAAGCCCTTCAAGGCCGCCATCATGGAACCCACCCGCCTGTACGTGAAGAATGTGCTGGCGGCCCTGGCCCAGCACCCCATCAAGGCCCTGGCCCACATCACCGGCGGCGGCCTGCTGGAGAACATCCCCCGCGTGCTGCCCGAAGGCACGGGCGCCGACCTGCAGGCCGGCAGCTGGCCCCAGACCGAGCTGTTCGCCTGGCTGCAAAAGACCGCCGGCATCGACGATGTGGAAATGAACCGCACCTTCAACAACGGCATCGGCATGGTGGTGGTGGTGGCCCCCGAGGCGGCCGAGGCCACCACAGCAACTTTGCGTGAACTGGGTGAAACGGTCTACACGATCGGTAACATTACGGCACGCACAGAAGGCGCACCCGTCCAAGTCAAGTAGTCTTTCATCCAGAGCGATCATCCATGGGGAACCAGCACCAACTTCCGACCGTTTGTCAGCCCCCCGTAACGCCGTCCCGCGGCGTGATGATCGCCAGTTACCTGCTCATGGCCTGCACGCTGCTGCTGGTCATGTGGCAAAAGCTTCTGCCCGGGCTGCTGTGTGCATGCCTGGGCTTTTTGTTGACGCGCGCGCTGTCCAGCCTGCTGGCGCGCATCGACCGGCGCCCGCCTGGACCGATCCCTGACCGCTGGGCCCAAGCGACGGCCGCCACCCTGGTGATCCTGGGGCCGCTGCTGTGGATTGCGATTGCCCTGACCCATTCGCGCGGCTACCTGACCGACATTCCGCACCAGTACAAGGAGCTGCTGGACTACCTGGCCAACACCGTGCTGGAACTGCGCCAGAAGCTGCCCAATGACCTGGGAGCCCTGCTGCCCCAGGGCTCGGCCGAGATCCAGCAGACGATCGCCACCTACCTGGCCACCAAGGCCGGTGCCCTGGCCTCGGCCGGCAAGGCCTGGCTGGGCGGCCTGCTGCACGCCTACGTGGGCCTGCTGATCGGCGCGCTGGCGGCCGTGCGCCCGCGCCTGGTGCCCCGGGCACCGCTGACGCAGGCGCTGCAGCGCCGCGTCATGCTGCTGGGCGAGGCCTTCCGCCAGATCGTGGCCGCGCAGTTCTGGATTGCGCTGTTCAACACCACGCTGACCGCCCTGTTCCTGCTGCTGATCCTGCCCACCTTCGAGATTGCGCTGCCGTATACGCCGGCACTGATCCTGCTGACCTTTGTGGCGGGCCTGATCCCCATCGTTGGCAACCTGTTTTGCAACGTGGTGCTGACGGTGGTGGGCCTGTCCGTCTCGCCCGTGGCCGCCGCCGTCTGCCTGGGCTTTCTGATCCTGATCCACAAGGCCGAATACGTGATCAACGCCAAGGTGGTCGGCCAGCGCACCCACATGGCCGTGTGGGAGCTGCTGTCGGTGATGTTCATTGCCGAATCGGTCTTCGGCCGGCCGGTCTGGTGGCAGCTCCGCTGTTCTACGCCTACCTGAAGAAGGAACTGGAAGCCGCACGGCTGGTCTGAAATAGAGAGCAGCCTGCGCTGATTGAAAGCGGCTTTCCCATCGATTTCGCATCGAAACATAGAAAAACAGAGCGCTGGACGCTCTGTTTTTTATTCCAACGGCGCCAGGCGTGGGAACCGCACGCGCCTGACAGGCGTTCAGGGCTCGGCCCGCAACAGCTCGATGCGCGCCTCGATCAGCGGCAGATCGTGCGGCGCCGGGGCATGGCGCACATAGGTCTGCAGATCCTGCAAGGCCGCGTCGCGCTGGCCCAACTGCGCCAGCACCAGCCCGCGGTCCCGGTAGTGGCTGTATTCCTGCGGGCGCAACACGATCAGCCGGTGCAGCACCGCCAGCAGTTGCGGTGCCTCCTCGGCCTGGGCATGGATGGTCTGCAGGTTGCGCAGCATGCGCTCCAGAATTTCACGGCTGCTGGCCGGCACCAGGAACAGGTGCAACGGCGCCATCTCGTCCTGCGCCAGCCCCCAGCCTTCGCGAAAAGGCTCCAGCCGCTCCTGCAGGGCGTCCTGGGTCAGGCCACGGCCCGTCAACGGATCCTGGATGATCAGGCCCTCGTCGACATGCACCTTGATCAGGAAATGTCCGGGGAAGGAAATGCCCTGCGCCTTCAGGCCGATGGCGGCGGCCAGCTCCAGCCACAGCACGGCCAGGGAGATCGGGATGCCCTTGCGCGTCGCCAGCACGCGGTGCACAAAGCTGTTGGCCGGGTTGGCAAAATCGTTGGCGTTCACGCCAAAGCCCAGCTTGTCGTAGAAGAACTCGTTCAGCACCACGGTGCGCTGCAGTGCACTGGCGCCCTGCGGCAACGCGGACCGCAAGCGGGCAGCCAGGCTATCGACCTGGAACAGCACATCCTGCAGGTCCAGCGCCGGCTCGGCATCGAGCGCCAGACTGGCCGCGGCCTCCAGCAGCGGCAAGTCCAGATCCTCACGCACCAGGCAGCGAAAATGCTCCAGGGCACTGGGGGCTTCAAAATTCAGCGACATGGGCCGCACTCTAGCGCGATTTGCAAAGCCTCACCCACGGCAGTTGCACCGCCCGCCTCAGCGGCGCAGCAGGGTGCGCACGCGCAAGCCGGTCGCCAGCAGCACCCCGAAGTACACCATGCCCGCACCGCCCAGCATCAGCGCCATCAGGCCTGCGCGCTGCCACTCGTGCGCACCCAGCGCCTGCCAGTTCCAATGCCCTTGGCCCCACAGCAAAAAGCCCCCCAGCAAGGCGGAAGCCGCCAGCACCTGCAGCCCATACTTGACCCAGCCCGGACCCGGCTGGTAGGCGCCACGGCGCAGCAGCCCGATCAGCAGCCACAGCGCGTTCACCAGCGCCGCCAAACCGATCGACAGCGCCAGGCCTGCATGGGCCAACCATGGCACCAGTACCACATTCAGCACCTGCGTCAGCACCAGCACCGCCATAGCGATCTTGACCGGCGTGCGCATGTCCTGGCTGGCAAAGTAGCCCGGTGCCAGCACCTTGATGGCCACCAGCCCCAGCAGGCCGGCCCCGTAGCCGACCAGCGCCACGGCAATCTGAGACACATCGCTGCCCTGCAGCGCGCCACGGTGGAACAGCGTAGCCACCAGCGGCTCGGCAAAGGTCAGCAGGGCCACGGCCGACGGCACCGCCAGCAGCACCACCAGGCGCAGGCCCCAATCCAGCATGCCGGAGTAGCGCTGCGCATCGCCCGCAGCCTTGGCCGAGGCGAGTTGCGGCGTCAGCACCACGCCCAGCGCCACCCCCAGCAGCGCTGTGGGAAATTCCATCAAACGGTCGGCATAGAACAGCCAGGTCACACTGCCCGGGGTGAGGTAGGACGCGATCTGCGTATTGATCATCAGGCTGACCTGGGCCACGCCCACCCCCAGCAGGGCCGGTGCCATCAGCGCCAGGATGCGGCGCACCCCACCATCGCGCCAGGCTGCACGCACGGCCACCGGCGACAGACCGATGCGTGGCAGCAAGCCCAGTTTTTTCAGCACGGGCAGCTGCACCGCCAACTGCAGCACACCGCCCAGCATCACCCCCGCCGCCATGGCGTAGATGGGCTCCATGCCGTGGCGCCCCAGCCAGGGCGCCAGCAGGACGGCGGCCGCGATCATGCAGACATTGAGCAGCACCGGCGTGGCCGCCGGCACGGCAAACTGCTTCCAGGTGTTGAGCACACCGGCGCACAGCGCCACCAGCGACATGAAGCCGATGTACGGGAACATCCAGCGCGTCATCAGCACCGCGGCCTCGTGCGCGTGGCTACCATCCAGCCCGCTGGCCAGCAGCCACACCAGCACCGGGGCCCCGGCCACACCGACCACGCAGGTCAGCAGCAGCACCCAGAACAGCACCGTGGCCACATTCGCCACCAGGGCGCGCGTGCGCTCCTCCCCATCCTGGGTCTTGGTGGTTGCCAGCACCGGAATGAAAGCCTGGCTGAATGCCCCCTCGGCAAACAGGCGGCGAAACAGGTTGGGAATGCGGAAGGCAACGTTGAAGGCATCGGTCAGCGCATTGGCGCCGAACATGGAGGCCATGATGAGGTCACGGACCAGACCCGTGACCCGCGAGGCCAGAGTCAACAACGAAACGGTGGAGGCGGCTTTGAATAACGACACCCGCCCAGTGTAGCCACGCCCACCCGCGACAAAGTGTGGCAGGGCCCACAAACTTGCAACAGCCGCGCGGCGCTGGCCTGCAGCCCGCCACACCGCCTTCAACCCAACTTGGTGCGCAAGTGCACCAAGTTGAAATTCGATGCACCATTTCCGGTCAGCGCAGCCATCCTGCACAAGCGCCCAAGCATTGCTATAATCACGGGCTTCGCTGGCATCATCCCCAGACAACTCAAGGAATACATCATGGCAACCAAAGCCAAAAAGAACCCCCGCCTGGCCTCCGGCCGCAAGCGCGCACGCCAGAACGTCAAGCTGAACGCAGCCAACACTTCGCTGCGTTCGAAGTACCGCACCGTGGTGAAGAATGTCGAGAAGGCCGTGCTGGCCGGCGACAAGGTGAAGGCCACCGAACTGTTTGCAAAGATGCAAGCTGTGGTCGACTCGATCGCCGACAAGGGCATCTTCCACAAGAACAAGGCCGCTCGCGACAAGAGCCGTCTGTCCGCCAAGGTCAAGGCCCTGGCCACTGCCGCCTAATTAACCTTAGGCATCGCCCGGAAGGCACTGCCTTCCGCCGTTTGCTTCGGGTGCGCTGCCAGCGAAACAAAAGAACCGCCTCACGGCGGTTTTTTTGTTTCCGCGTCCGATGCATGCCCCGGGGTCGCACCGCGCACGCCATGCACAATGCAGAAACGACTATCACATAGGTACTAATACCAATTGATTAGCATCAAATTTTGATCATTCCTTGATAATCCGAGGCTGAAAAGTCTTGTGTCTTCTATAGGACCTATAGCAGCACACCTTCTCTCCCATCGCAAAAGCCTGCCCCCTGTGCGCAGGCTTTTTTAGTCGTTCAGCCTCTAAAAATCATGAAAAGATCCATCCAAATAGGACTGGGGGTCGTCTCGACCCTGGTCCTGGCCGCACTGTTGTTTTTATCCTGGCCGCTGTTCCCCCGCTCCGTGCCCAAGCCCGAGAACGAGCAACCCGTCGATGTGGTGATGGTGGGTGCCGGCGCCATGAGCGCCACGCTGGCCACCTACCTGCAAGAGCTGCAACCCAACTGGAAGATCGAGGTCTTCGAGCGCCTGGACGGCGTGGCCCTGGAAAGCTCCAACGGCTGGAACAACGCCGGCACCGGCCACTCGGGTTTTGCCGAGCTGAACTACACCCCCCAGTTGCCCGACGGCAGCGTGGAGACCAAGCGTGCCGTGGGCATTGCCGAACAGTTTGAAGTGACGCGCCAGTTCTGGGCCCACCAGGTCGCCGCGGCCACCTGCAGTCGCCCGAGACCTTCGTGAACCCCACGGCCCACATGAGCTTTGTCTGGGGTGACGACAACATCGAATTCCTGAAGAAGCGCCAGCAAGCCATGGTGCAGCACCCCCTGTTCTATGGCATGGAGTATTCTGAGGACCACGCCAAGATCAAGCAGTGGGCCCCGCTGATGATCGAAGGCCGCGACCCGGCCCAGAAGATCGCCGCCACCTACATGCCCTTGGGCACCGACGTGAACCACGGCGCCTGGACCCAGCAGTTGATGGCCTCGCTGCAGAAGACGGACAACTTCCAGCTGCACCTGCAAAGCGAAGTGACCGCCTTGCGCCAGAACGCCGACAAGACCTGGAACGTGACCGTGGCCGACCTGGCCAACAATCGCCAGGAAAAAACCGTCAAGGCCAAGTTCGTGTTCGTGGGTGCCGGTGGCGCCGCGCTCAAACTGCTGCAGGCCTCGGGCATCCCTGAGTCCAAGAACTACGCCGGCTTCCCCGTGGGTGGCCAGTTCCTGGCCATCGAGAACCCCGAGCTGACCACCCGCCACGACGTCAAGGCCTATGGGATTGCTTCCACCGGTTCGCCCCCGATGTCCGTGCCCCACCTGGATGCCCGCCAGCTCGACGGCAAGCCCGTGGTCCTGTTTGGCCCCTTCGCCCTGGCCACGACCAAATTCCTCAAGAACGGCTCCTGGTGGGACCTGTTCTCCTCGGTCAACCACGACAACCTGATGGGCATGCTGCGCGTGGGCATCCACAACCTGGACCTGGTGCAGTACCTGCTGCAACAGGCTGAGCTGACCGACGAAGACCGCCAGCAGGTGCTGCAGCAGTACTTCCCGCACGCCAAGCGCGAGGACTGGAAGCTGATCACCGCCGGCCAGCGCGTGCAGATCATCAAGCGTGACCCCGAAAAGGGCGCCGTGCTGCAGTTCGGCACCGAGATCGTGGGCTCCGAAGACGGCAGCATCGCCGCCCTGCTGGGTGCTTCGCCCGGTGCCTCGACCGCCCCCCACATCATGCTGAACCTGCTCAAGAAGTCCTTCCCCGAGCAGATGGCCAGCACCGAGTGGAAGGCCCACATCCAGCAGATCGTGCCCTCGTACGGTCGCAAGATCAACGAAGACGCCGCCTACACCAACGAGATCCGCCGCATGACCAGCTCGGCCCTGAAGCTGCCCTACCTGGACGTGCCACTGACCGTGGGCCAGAAGGCCGAGGCACCAGCGGCTGCCCCCGCCGCTCCGTCTGCTGCCCAGCACCCCACGCAGCTAAACAAGGAAATGCAGGCACTCTGATTGCCGCCACCCCACACACCGGCCCTGCCGGTGCCACCCCGCCGACCGCTGTCGCGCGGGGTTTTTTCTTGGGGTGACGGACGCCACCGGCTTCCCGCTTTGCCATGTCCCGCCTGCTGACCCACGGCCCGATCGGCCGCGCCCTGCTGCGTTTTGTCCTGCCACTGTGGGGCGGCTATGTGCTGCAGTCGCTCAACACCTCGGTCAACGCCTTCTGGATCGGACGCCACCTGGGCGAGGCCGCACTGTCGGCGGCGGTGCACGCCAACAACCTGCTGTTCGTGCTGATTGCCCTGGTCTTCGGCATCAGCCAGGCCACCAACCTGCTGGTCGCCCAGGCCGTGGGCGCGGGCGACTGGGCGCTGGCGCGGCGCACCACGGGCACCAGCGCCTGCCTGTTCCTGGGTGCGGCCCTGCTGATGGCCACCCTGGGCTGGCCGCTGGCAGCCCCGCTGCTGCGCGCCATGGGCGCCGAGCCCGCCACCGCCACCCTGGCCGTGGACTACCTGCGGGTGCTCTTTCTGGCGCTGCCCCCCATGCTGCTGCTGATCTTTGTCGCCGCCGCGCTGCGCGGCACGGGGGACAGCCGCACGCCCTTCATCGCACTGCTGGCCGTGGCCCTGGGCGATGCTGCGCTCAATCCCCTGTTCATCTTCGGCGCAGGCCCGCTGCCCGCCTGGGGCATGGCCGGTTCGGCCCTGGCCACCCTGGTGGCCAACAGCCTGGGCCTGGCGGGGCTGCTGGCCTGGCTGCGCTGGCGGCGCGTGCCGCTGTGGCATGGCTGGCGCCAGGGTCACCGCCTGTGGCCCGATCCCGCGCTGGTGCGCTGCCTAGTCACCAAGGGCCTGCCCATGGGCCTGCAGATGCTGCTGGTGGCGCTGTCCCTGGTGCTGATGCTGGGCCTGGTCAACGCCCACGGCGCCCAGGCCTCGGCCGCCTACAGCGCGGCACTGCAGTTGTGGACCTATGTGCAGATGCCGGCGATTGCCGTGGCCTCGGCCTGCACCACCATCGCCGCGCAGAACGTGGGCGCCGGCCACTGGCCGCGGGTGGCGCGCACGGCGCGTGCCGGGATTGCCTGCCACCTGCTGCTGACCGGTGCCTGCGTGGCCCTGGTCCTGGCCTTTGATCGCCCGGTGCTGGCCCTGTTCCTGCCTGAGGGCAGCGCCGCCCTGGAGCCGGCACGCCACCTCAACCGCATCGTGCTGGGCTCGTTCGTGCTGCTGGGCATCAGCGGTGTGCTGGCCGGCGTGGTGCGCGCCACGGGTGCGGTGCTGGTGCCGCTGGCCATCCTGGCCGTGGCCCTGTGGGGCGTGCGCCTGCCCCTGGTCTGGGGGCTGCAACCACTGTGGGGGCTGGAGGCGCTGTGGTGGAGCTTCCCGCTCAGCGCCCTGGCGTCCCTGCTGCTGTCCCTGGCCTACTACCGCTGGGGCCACTGGCGCCAGACCCGCCTGCTGGGCAGCGCACCGCCAGGGCCTTGAGTCCGCCCACTAGCCTCAGAAACAAAAAAGCTTCCCTTCGGAAGCCTTCAGATGCACGGGGCCACCCCCCTCCAACCACGATCAGCGCTTGCGGCCAGGCGCCTCGTCGGGGATCAGACAGGCCTCGACCACCTGCAGGTGGTTGTCCCGGGCGAAATTCAGCACGAAATCCCAGGCCATGGGCTCATGGGCCTGCAGGTCACGGTGGACGACGATGCACTTGACGCCATTCATGGTGGTGGGGGTGCACCATGGCGAATAGCCCAGGTGGCTGCCGCGCTGGGCACCACCGGGACGAAACTGGCTCATCACCCCCGCCAAACGCTCGGCCCAATCACTGGGACGAAAGGTTTTTCCCTCCAAGGTCACGCCTTGGATGAACAATTCTTTGGAGCTTGGGGAAACCATCAAGATACATCTGCGTAAGAAAAGGTGCGCCACGGGATCACCGCCTGAACACCGACGGTGCGATTCTAACTCTTATACAAGACATGGGCGTGACGCACGGAATTGCCAACCCTGCTGTTTTCCAAATATGGAAACAGTCCACGCGGTACTACTTGCAGGGCCCTAGAATCGGCGTTTGTCTTTTGCGAAAGCTCGCAAAAGTTGTGCCACGACTGCCATGTCAGGAGATGTATTCATGACCGCTCACATTGAGGCTGCCTCGCCCCACGTTATGCCCACCTACGGCCGCGTACCGATCGCGCTGGAGCGAGGCCGAGGCTGCCGCGTGTGGGATGTGAACGGCAAGGAATACCTGGACGCACTGGGCGGCATCGCCGTCAACACCCTGGGCCACAACCACCCCAAGCTGGTGCCGGCCCTGCAGGACCAGATCGCCAAGCTGATCCACACCAGCAACTACTACCACGTGCCTGGCCAGGAAACCCTGGCCAAGCTGCTGACCGACCGCGCGGGCATGACCAATGTGTTCTTCTGCAGCACCGGCCTGGAAGCCAACGAGGCCGCGATCAAGATCGCCCGCAAGTACGGCGTGGACCAGGGCATTGCCAAGCCCGAGATCGTGGTCTATGACCACGCCTTCCACGGCCGCTCCATCGCCACCATGTCGGCCACGGCCAACCCCAAGGTGCGCAATGGCTTTGGTGCACTGCTGGAGGGTTTCACCCGCGTGGCTCCCAATGACTACCAGGCGCTGGTGGAAGCCACCGAAGGCAACCCCAACATCGTCGCCGTGATGATGGAGCCCATCCAGGGCGAAGGTGGCCTGCACCCCATGCGCGCCGAGTACCTGAAGCAGGTGCGCGCGCTGTGCGATGCCAAGGGCTGGCTGCTGATCATGGACGAGGTGCAAGCTGGCATGGGCCGCACCGGCAAGTGGTTTGCCCACCAGTGGGCCGGCATCGTGCCGGACGTGATGACCCTGGCCAAGGGCCTGGGCTCGGGCGTGCCCATCGGCGCCGTGGTGGCGCACAACAAGGCGGCCGAAGTGCTCAAGGCGGGCAACCACGGCTCCACCTTCGGCGGCAACCCGCTGGCCATGCGCGCCGGTGTGGAAACCATCCGCATCATGGAAGAGGACGGCCTGCTGGCACACGCCACCGAAGTGGGGAACTACCTCAAGGCCCAGTTGCACGCCGCCCTGAGCAGCCTGGAAGGCTTTGTCGAAGTGCGCGGCCAGGGCCTGATGATTGGCGTGGAGCTGACCAAGCCCTGCGGCCAGCTGATTGGCGAAGCGGCCGAAGCCGGCCTGCTGATCAGCGTGACCTCGGACACCGTGATCCGCATCGTGCCGCCGCTGATCCTGAGCCAGGCCGAAGCCGACGAGATCGTCACCAAGCTCAAGCCCCTGGTCCAAGCCCTGCTGGCCGCCTGAACCCAAGGAATCCCGCATGAAGCATTACCTGCAATTCAGTGACTTCACCGCCGACGAGTATGCCTACCTGCTGGCGCGCGCGGCGCTGATCAAGAAGAAGTTCAAGAACTACGAAAAGCACCACACGCTCAGCGACCGCACGCTGGCCATGATCTTCGAGAAGGCCAGCACACGCACGCGCGTCAGCTTCGAGGCCGGCATGTACCAGCTGGGCGGCTCCGTGGTCCACCTGACCACGGGCGACAGCCAGCTGGGCCGCGCCGAACCCATCGAGGACAGCGCGCGCGTCATCAGCCGCATGACCGACCTGGTGATGATCCGCACCTTCGGCCAGGACAAGATCGAGCGCTTCGCCGCCCACTCGCGCGTACCCGTGATCAACGGCCTGACCAACGAGTTCCACCCCTGCCAGATCCTGGCCGACATCTTCACATTCATCGAGCACCGCGGCCCCATCCAGGGCAAGGTGGTGGCCTGGGTGGGCGATGGCAACAACATGGCCAACACCTGGCTGCAGGCGGCCGATCTGCTGGGCTTCACCGTCCATGTCAGCACGCCCGGCGGCTACGAGGTGGACGAGCAGCTGGCCTTCAACGGCAAGCCCGTCAACCCCGGCTGCTACAAGGTGTTCAAGGATCCGCTCGCAGCCTGCCAGGGCGCCGACCTGGTCACCACCGACGTGTGGACCAGCATGGGCTACGAGGCCGAGAACGAGGAGCGCCGCAAGGCCTTTGCCGACTGGTGCGTGGATGCCGAAATGATGGCCGCCGCCCAGCCGCAAGCCCTGTTCATGCACTGCCTGCCCGCCCACCGCGGCGAAGAGGTGGAAGCCGACGTCATCGACGGGCCGCAGTCCGTGGTCTGGGATGAGGCTGAAAACCGCATGCACGTGCAAAAGGCGCTCATGGAGTACCTGCTGCTGGGCCAGCAGCCCGGCTGACGCCCCACGCCCATGGCCCACCCGGTGAGTGAAGTGATGCATGCTCTGAACAGGTTCTGCACGCCACTCACCAAAACAGGAGCTGCTTGCGCGCGCCTGCAAAAGCTTTCACACATCTTTCGCGTGAAAAGCCAAGCAGGATCAGCGCTGGCAGCTCTTTTTTTATTCAAGCCCCGCAGCACCGTGATGCGGCTGCGGGCGCAACAACCCTTCTCCTGCTCCGTCAGCGGCAGCCGCAGCCTGGATCTGCGCCGCATGTCCCGCCGCCGCAGTGCCCTGCACGCCATCGCCTGCAGCCACCTGCTGAAGACGCCGCGCTACCTCCTCGGTCACACCTAGGGCCTCGTTGCTCCTTTCGCACACTGCACGCCTTGCGCCTGCCGTGGGCGGGTCTGTGTCTTGCTTGCCGCCACACCGCCCGCCTGCGCAGGGCCACCCCGTGCCGTGCGCCCTTGCCCATTGCCTGCCTATCGAAGAACACCCCCGAGCCCCCCGCTTCCCCACCATGTCCGAAGCCATCCACCCCTGCCTGAAGTGCGGCGTCTGCTGCCAGAACTACCGCGTCGAGTTTTCCATCTACGAGCTGCAATCCATGGGCGGTACCGTGCCCGACCACCTGGCCCACGAAGTGAACGGCAACCGCGCCCGCATGAACGGCACGGAACGCCACCCCGTGCGCTGCGTGGCTCTGGGGGACCTGGGCAATGACTGCATCGGCTGCACCATCTACGAACAGCGCTCGCGCCCCTGCCGGGACTTTCCCTTCGCCTCGTATGGCTGCCACGACACCCGCGCCAAGTTCGACCTGCCGCCCCTGACCGAGGACGAGATCACACGCTGGCAGGAAGCGGGCTGAGCCACCAGCTCCCAGACTGCGCCGTGCAGAAACAAGCAAGGCCTGGGGCGCTGACAGCACCCCAGGCCTTCGGTGGGCTGGGCAGGTCAGCGCCGGCCACTGGCCGGCGCCGGCCTCAGGGCTTTTTCACCGCCGGGGCACAACGCTCCCCCTCGCAGCCGCTGCAGCCCCCGCAACCCGCCGATTGGCTGGCCACTGGGGCCAGGGCCGGCACCCAGCGCCCGGCTTGCTGGCGCCAGCGCCGCGGCAGGTAACGCCACAGCAGGGACACCGCGGCCAGCGCCACGACCACGCCCACGATCCATTCTTGCCACATACCTGCGTTCCTTTCGTTCAACCCCAACCCAGCGCCACGGCGATGCGGTAGGTCACAAAACTGGCCAGATAGGCCAGACCGAACAGATAGCCCGCCATGATCAGCGGGTAGCGCCAGCCGTTGGTCTCGCGCTTGACCATGGCCAGCGTAGAAATGCAGTGCGGCGCAAACACGAACCACACCAGCACCGACAGGGCCGTGGCCAGCGACCAGCTGTGCGCAATCAGCGTGCCCAGCTGTTCGGCCACATCATCGCCGGTGGCCGACAATGCATACACCGTGCCCAGGGCGCTGACCGCGACTTCCCGCGCCGCCATGGCCGGCACCAGGGCGATCGCAATCTGCCAGTTGAAGCCGATGGGCGACAGCACCATCTCTAGCCAGTGGCCGATCTGGCCGGCGTAGCTGTAGCGGATCGCCCCTTCGGTGATGCCCTCGGGCGCCCGGGGTAGCTGGCCAAGAACCACAGCACGATGCTGACCGTCAGGATGATGCCGCCCACGCGGCGCAGGAAGATCATGGCGCGCTCGTACAGGCCGATGACCAGGCTGCGCACGCTGGGCCAGCGGTAGGCCGGCAGCTCCATGAGCAGCGGGGTGCGGGCCAGGTTGCTGCGCCCCAGCTTGGCCACCCAGGCCACGGCCATGGCGCTGAGGATGCCGCCGATGTACAGCGCAAACAGCACCAGCCCCTGCAGGTTGAACACGCCGGCCACCGTCTGGTCCGGGATGAAGGCCGCAATCAGCAGCGCATACACCGGCAGGCGCGCCGAGCAGGTCATCAGCGGCGCAATCATGATGGTCAGCAGGCGGTCGCGCCAGCTGGGGATGGAGCGCGTGGCCATGATGCCCGGCACCGCACACGCAAAGCTGGACAGCAAGGGGATGAAGGAGCGCCCGGACAGCCCCACCGTGCCCATGATGCGGTCCAGCAGGAACGCGCGCGCGCAGGTAGCCCGAGTCCTCGAGCACCAGGATGAAGAAGAACAGAATCAGGATCTGCGGCAGGAACACCAGCACCGAGCCCGTGCCGGCAATCACGCCATCCACCAGCAGGCTGCGCAGCACCCCTTCCGGCATGGCACCCGACAACCACTCGCCCGCAAATGCCACGCTGCCTTCGATGCCGTCCATCAGGGGCTCGGCCCAGCTGAACACGGCCTGGAAGATCAGGAACAGGGTCACCAGCAGCAGCAGCGTGCCCCACAGCGGGTGCAGCACCACGGCATCGATGCGGTCATCGCGCTGGGTCGGCTGCGCCGGCTCCTGCACCGTTGCCTGCATGATCTGGGCCACCTGCTGGTGCAGGGCCAGCAACTGCTCGCGCGTGTTGCGCCCCACCTCGATGGGAAAGCGGGGGTCCGCCACCGGCGGCTGCAGGCGGTGCGCGGCCTCGCTGTCCAGCCAGGCCAGCAAGTCCCTGGCCCCAGCCTGGTGCACGCCCACGCTCTCGACCACCGGCACACCCAGCAGGGCGCTGAGCTGGGCCGTGTCGATCTGCAGGCCCTGGCGCCGCGCCATGTCGCTCATGTTCAGCACCAGCAGCATGGGCAGCCCCAGCGCGCGGGCTTCCAGCACCAGGCGCAGGTTCAGCCGCAGGTGGGTGGCATCGGTCACGCAGACCAGCAACTCGGGCGGGGCCTCGCGGGCATGTTCGCCGGTGAGGATGTCGCGGGTGATGCGTTCGTCCTCGCTGTGGGCATCCAGGCTGTAGGTGCCCGGCAGGTCCAGCAGGCGCACGCGGCGCTTGCCGGGGGTGGTCAACCAGCCCTCCTTGCGCTCCACGGTCACGCCGGCGTAGTTCGCCACTTTCTGGCGCGCGCCCGTCAGCAGGTTGAACAAGGCGGTCTTGCCGCAGTTGGGGTTGCCCAGCAGCGCTGCGCGCAGGGGAGCCGCGTCGCTGGGCGTGGCGGCACGCCCCAGGTGCACCGTCGATTCACGCGCGTTCATGCGTTGGCCTCCGGCTGTACCAGCACCATCGACGCCTCATGGCGACGCAGGGCAAACGTGGCCTGGCCGATGCGCACGGCCAAGGGATCGGCACCGGGGAAGCCGGCGGACACCACGCGCACCAACTCTCCAGGCAGAAAGCCGATTTCCATCAGGCGCAGCAGCAGTCCTTGCTCATGCTCGGTGGTGGCCGAGGCCCAATCCACCACACGGGCAGGCACCCTCAAGGCCAGAGAATCCAGACTGACCAGGGCGGCAGAACCACCCGGGCGCGCAGACGCAGCCACCGGTGCCGGTGCTGCCGAAGAAGAAGTGTGCATACGAGTTTTAATTGATTTTGATTCTTATTGTCTTTCTGACACCCCCGCTGTCCAAGTCCACGGCATGAACCAGACTTCCGCCAAGGGACTTTGCCCCGATTGTCCCGGCGCCCTGTAGGGCACCGCATTTCCCGGAGACAATGCGCAGCTCCCAGCCTTCTGACGTGCCCATGACCCACCCCTGCCTGTCCTGCGGCGCCTGCTGCGCCTCGTTCCGTGTCGATTTTTCGGTTTACGAATCCGAAGAGAACGGCGGGCGCGTGCCGCGCGGCCTGATCGAGGCTGTCACCGACTTCACCTGCCGCATGCGCGGCACCGACCATGCCCGGCCGCGTTGCGCCGCGCTGACGGGCAAGGTCGGGGAGCAGGCCGCCTGCGGCATCTACGAGTGGCGCCCCTCGCCCTGCCGGGAATTTGCCGCCGGCTCTGATGCCTGCAACCGTGTGCGCCTGCGCCATGGACTGCCGACGCTGGAGCGCGGATTACTGTAAGACTATGTAATCTCCTGGCCTGCACCACCTCAGGCAGGCCACGCGCAGACAAGGGACACGCGGCAAGCGCACACTGCCCACATCGCCCACTCCCCAGCGGAGGCTGCCATGTTCACCTTGTGGATGCTGATTGCCAGTGGACTCATCGTCGGTGGCTTGCTGGTGGCCGTGCTGTGCATGGAACAGACCCTGAGCGACAACGCGGGCGACCTGTAACACCCCGCTCGGCGCAATTGCGTTCAATACACGGCCGCCACACCCCGGCACAGTGCCGGGCTGTGAACCTGCCATCCACCTTCCCCCTGTTGCCCACGCTGCTGGCCATGGCCAGCTTTGCCCTGGTGGGCGCCGTCACCCCCGGACCGGTCAACGTGCTGGCATTGCGCCACGGCAGCCAGGGCCTGCGCCTGGCAGCGCTGCTGTATGTGCTGGGCGCCAGCCTCAGCTATGCGCTGATCGTCGCGGGCATGGGGCTGTTTGCCAGCCAGCTAACGCAGGCGCTGCCACGCTGGGCCGGCGCCGCACAAGCCCTGTGCGCCGCTACCTGCTGTGGCTGGCCTGGAAGCTGGCGCGGGCACCGGCCGACCACCCCGGCCCCGCCACGGGGCACCATGCCCCCGCGCTGTGGCCGTCCTTTGTCCAGGGGGTCGCGATCCAGACCCTCAACCCCAAGGCCTGGCTGTTTGCCCTGTCGGCCGTCGGCGTGTTCGCCCTGCCCGCATCGGCGTCCGGGCCCGGCGCCCTGCTGGCCCTGTGCGCCATCTCCCTGCTCGCCTGCCTCGTGGGCGTGGGCTGCTGGGCGGTGCTGGGCCGCGTGCTCACGCAGTGGCTGCGCACGCCGCAGCGCCAGCAATGGCTGCACCGCGCGCTGGCGGCGCTGCTGGTGGTCAGCGTGCTGGGCATGCTGGCATGATGGCGCCCATGACCGCGCCCGTGCACCAGTTCCACCGCCACCCGGCCCTGCCCTGGGCCGAGCTGCGCACCAGCCGCCAGTCACCCCACTGCTACCGGCTGCACATGCATGCCGAGTATTCGTTCGGCCTGGTGGACGCCGGCACGGCCCAGTTCCAGCACCAGCAGGGGCCACAGGCCCTGGTCCCGGGGGATGTGGTGCTGATCGAGCCCGGCATCTGGCACGCCAGCAACCCGGCGCAGCCCACGCGCTGGTCCTACCGCATGCTGTATGTGCAGGCCGGGTGGCTGCACGACCAACTGGGTGTGGACGGACTGCAGTTTGTGCAACGCCACCTGCGCAGCGCCACCAGCACCGTCACCATGCAGCGGCTGTGCCAGGCCCTAGTCGCAGGCGACGCTGCGGGCTGGACCGCGCAGCTGCTGCAATGGCTGCACGCCAACCAGCTGTGCCATGTCCGCCCCGGCCCGGCGCCGGCGATGGGAGAACCGGCGGTGCAGCAGGCCCTGCAGTGCCTGCACCAGCACCAGCACCAGCACCCGGACGCGGCCCCCAGCGTGCAGGACCTGGCCGCCGCCGGTGGCATGAGCCCCTCGCGTTTCATCCGCCACTTCAAGGCCGCCACCGGGGTGACGCCCGGCGCCTACCGCTTGAACCTGCGCCTGAACGGCGCGCGCCACCTGCTGGCCCAGGGCGTGGCGCTGGCCGACGCCGCCCACGCCATGGGCTTTGCCGACCAGGCCCACCTGCAGCGCAGCTTCAAGGCCCACCACGCGCTGACGCCAGGGCGCTACGCCCAACCCCAGGCGCATTGACCCACCCCAGTGCCTACTGCGGAAATCCGCGAGCAGCACCATCGCCAGGCGCGATAACGCCGATACTTGCAGGCTTTGCTTGAACACAGGACGGAGCTGGCGCATGGCCGATTTCCACGACATCCAACGCCGCGAAACCGGCTTGCAACAACACCTGACCAGCGCGCAGATGGTGATGATCGCCATCGGTGGCGCCGTGGGCACCGGTCTGTTCATGGGCAGCGCCTTCGCCATCGGCTTTGCCGGCCCGGCCGTGCTGGTCAGCTATGCCATCGGCGCCTTCATCGCCCTGCTGCTGATCGGCTGCCTGGGCGAGATGACCGTGGCCCACCCCACCTCGGGCTCGTTCGGCGCCTATGCCGAGTACTACCTGGGTCCGCTGGCCGGCTTTGTGGTGCGCTATGCCTACTGGGCCGCGCTGGTGCTGGCCGTGGGCATGGAGGTCACCGCCGTCGGCATCTACATGGCCTACTGGTTCCCGCAGGTGCCGCAGTGGATCTGGGTGGGTGTGTTCTCGGCCCTGCTGATCGGCATCAACCTGCGCAGCGTGAAGGTCTATGGCGCGGCCGAGTACCTGTTCTCGGCCATCAAGGTCGCCGCCATCGTGGCCTTTGTGCTGATCGGCAGCTACGTGGTCTTCGGGGCGCGGATTCCCGGCATCGGGCTGGAGAACTACCAGTTGGGCGGCGGCTTCTGGGCCAAGGGCCTGTGGGGCATGTGGCTGGGCGTGATCGTGGCCATGTTCAGCTACCTGGGCGTGGAAGCGATTGCCGTGGCCGCCGGCGAGGCCCAGCACCCCCAGCAGGCCGTGCAGCGCGCCATGAAGACCACCGTGCTGCGCCTGGTGCTGTTCTACCTGCTGACCCTGGCGCTGATGCTGGCCATCGTGCCCTGGACCGAAGCCGCCACCCAGACCAGCCCGTTTGTGCGCGTGATGGAGATCATCGACATCCCCTACGCCGCCGGGGTGCTGAACTTTGTGGTGCTGGTGGCGGCCCTGTCGGCCATGAACAGCCAGCTCTACACCACCTCACGCATGATGTTCAGCCTCGCGCGCGCCGGCCATGCGCCCGCCCGCTTCGGCCAGACCAACGCCAGCGGCGTGCCCGTGGCCGCCATCCTGGTGTCCAGCCTGGGCGCGGCCGTGGCCATGGTGATCAATGCCTTCTGGCCCGAGCAATCCTTCATGTGGATGATGTCGATCGCCATGTTCGGCGCCATGTTTGCGTGGTTCATGGTGTTTGTCACCCACCTGGCCTTCCGCCGCCGCCGCGACCGCGAAGGCGCCGACCGCGTGCCGTTCCGCATGTGGGGCTTCCCCTGGCTGACGCTGCTGGGCGCCACCCTGATGGGCGCCGTGCTGCTGACCACCTTGTTCACGCCCGCCTTTCGCCTGACCCTGGTCTTCGGCCTGCCCTGGCTGCTGGTACTGGCCCTGGTCTACTGGCGCCTGCACCGCCGCTGAAGCCGTCACCCCCACCCGCTGCGCGGCGCAGGGCACAGTCACACGGCAGCCCGCACGCCCGGACAGCCGCGCCGCTGCGACAGCCCAGGGTCGTCCTGCACTGCGCTAGGCTTGGGCCCGCAACCACGCCAGCAGATCGGCCTGCAGGCTGCCGGGCTGGATGGGCTGGGGCGCCAGCAGGCAGTAGCGCGATCCGTCCTCGACAAAACCCAGCGGCGCCGCCAGCACCCCGCTGTCCAGGTCGTCACGCACCATGTGCCAGGGGCCGATGGCCACCCCCAGCCCCGCCACGGCCGCCTGCAGGCTGAAGTAGAAATGCTCGAAGGTCTGCCCCACGCCCTCGGGCAAGGGCTGGCCGGCCGCCGCTGACCACTGCGCCCAGGCCCCGGGTCGCGTGCGCGTATGCAGGCGGGGGACACCGGGTGGGCACCCGGCCTGTGCCGGTGCCACGCCAAACCAGGCCGCCACCTTGTCCGGGCGACAGACCGGCCCGACCTGCTCCGCAAACAGGGGCGCGGCATGGCAGCCGGGCGGCCAGGGGAAATCGTTGCGGCGAATGGCCAAATCCATACCGCTGCCAAAGGCAAACGGCCCGCCCCCGGCGACCAGGTGCACCTCCACCCCCGGGTGCCGGGCCTGGAAGTCCGGCCAGCGCGGAATCAGCCAGCGCATCAGCAGGGTCGGCTCGCACGACAGCACCCAGCGCCGCTGCTGGCGGGCGCTGGCGCGTAGTTCCGCCACCGCCTGGCGCATCAGATCCAGCCCCTGGCCCACAGCCCGCGCCAGCGTGCGCCCCGCGTCGGTGAGGTAGACGCGCCGGCTGCGGCGCTCGAACAGGGCCACGCCCAGCTCCTCCTCCAGCAGGCGCACGGCCCGGCTGACGGCGCCATGCGTCAGGTGCAGCTCGTCGGCGGCACGGCTGAAGTGCTCCAGGCGCGCCGCCGCCTCGAAGCAGCGCAGCGCCAGCAGCGAGGGCAGTCGGGCGCCATGGATTGGTGATTCCAATTCACCATCTTTGTCAGAAATCATCGTTATGCCATCCCGTGTCAGCCTTCTAGCATGCAGGCTATTCGCATTGATTCACAGGATAGAGCATGACCGAATGGATAGCTGTCATCACCATCACCTTGCTGGCCGTCATCAGCCCCGGCCCGGATTTCGCCATGGTCACGCGCAACAGCCTGCTGCTGTCGCGCCGCGCCGGGGTCGGAACGGCGCTGGGCATCGCCCTGGGCGTGCTGGTCCACGTCACCTACACCCTGGTCGGCGTGGGGCTGCTGATCCAGCAGTCCATGGTGCTGTTCCAAGTGCTCAAGCTGGTCGGCGCTGCCTACCTGATCTACCTGGGCGTGAAGATGTTGCGCACCCGGGCCAGCACCCCGCAGGCCGACCACGCCGCCGCGGCACTGTCGGATGCCGCCGCGCTGCGCACGGGCTTTCTGACGAATGTGCTGAACCCCAAGACCACCGTGTTCATCGTCAGCCTGTTCATGCAGGTGGTACAGCCGGACACGCCGCTGGCGGTGCAGATCGGCTATGGCGCCTTCATTGCGCTGGCCCATGCGGCCTGGTTCAGTCTGGTGGCGCTGTGCTTTTCAGCCGGCGCAGTGCGGGCGCGGCTGTTGGCCGTGCGCCACTGGATAGACCGGGCCTTTGGCGGGCTGCTGGTCGGCCTGGGCCTGCTGCTGGCCGTGGCCCGCGGGTCGCGCTGAGCCGGCGCGGCCTGCGCAGGGACTGCACCGGCCACCACCCCGACATATCAGACGCCCCGTGGCCCCACGACCCTCAAAGGGCAAGTGCCTGTGGGCCGCGCCAAGCGCCCCCACGACCCAGCTGTGGTGCAATAGCCCCCTAGCCGCCCGCACCATGCCCACCACCAACGCCCCGTCCATCTGGGACATTTCCGCCCCCGTGCACCGCGCCAGCCCTGTCTATCCGGGGGATGCGCCCTACCGGCAACGCTGGAGCGCCAGCATGGCCGAGGGCAGCGTGGTCAACCTCAGCACCCTCAGCCTGTCGCCGCACGTAGGCACGCACGCCGATGCACCGCTGCATTACGACGCCCAGGGCGCCGCCGCCGGCGCGCTGGACCTGGCGCCCTACCTGGGACCCTGCCGCGTGGTGCATGCCATCGGCTGCGGGCCGCAGGTGCAATGGCAGCACCTGGCCCACGCCATCACGCCCGACCTGCCGCCGCGCCTGCTGGTGCGCACCTACCGGCAGGCACCGCAGGGCTGGGACCCGCTGCTCAGCGGCATCACACCCGAGGTGCTGGCGCGCCTGGCGGACCTGGGGCTGCAGCTGATCGGCATCGACACCGCCAGCATCGACCCCGCCGACAGCCACGCGCTGCACAGCCACCAGGTGGCACGCAGGCGCCAGCTGCGCGTGCTGGAAAACCTGGTGCTGGACGCCGTGCCCGAGGGCGACTACGAGCTCATCGCCCTGCCCCTGAAGCTGATGGAGGCCGAGGCCTCACCCGTGCGGGCCGTGCTGCGCGCTTTGGGACCAAAATAGGCCTTGAGCTCAGGCTAGACGAGCGCAGACAGCTATCAAAAACCATGCAACAACGCATTGCCATCCTGGACTTTGAAACCACGGGCATGAGCCCCGCCCACGGCGCGCGCGCGGCCGAGGTCGGCATCGTGCTGGTGGAAGGCGGGCGCATCGTCGACCGTTTTCAGAGCCTGATGGATGCCGGGCAGAGCATGCCGTGGAACATCACCCAACTCACCGGCATCAGCAGCGCCATGCTGCGTGCCGCGCCGCCGGCCGATGCTGTCATGCGCGAGGCTGCCGCCTTTGTGGGCAGCACGCCCCTGGTAGCGCACAACGCGGCCTTTGACCGCAAGTTCTGGGTGGATGAGCTGCAGCGCGCCGGCTGCGATGCCACGCAGCCCTTTGCCTGCACCGTGCTGCTGTCGCGCCGCCTCTACCCCGAGGCGCCCAGCCACTCGCTGGGCCGCATCGTGCGCCACCTGCAGCTGCCGCCGGCCGACAAGGCCCACCGCGCGCTGGCCGATGCCGAGATGACGGCCCACCTGCTGCTGCGCATGCAAAGCGATTTGCAGCGGCACTGGCACATTCCCGATCCGCACCACGCCCTGCTGTGCAGCCTGCAAAGCTGCCAAAGGGCCCACGTGGCGGCCCTGCTGCAGCGCAGTGCCCAGCAGCAAACCCAGCCGACGCTGCCGGGGATGGACATCACGGCGGCGGGCTGAGCCTTCATGTTCTGTAGCGGGTAGCGCAGCCGCTTCAAGGCTTTTAAGGTGTTTTCTGGCTGAAACGCCCTGCCATCCAGCGCCGGCCGCTCCTTGTTTCAAGCCGCTTCCTGCGCCAGCAATTGCTGCTTGCGCGCCAGACCCCAGCGGTAGCCGCCCAGGCCGCCATCGCTGCGCAGCACGCGGTGGCAGGGCACCAGCACCGCCACCGGGTTGACCGCGCAGGCACTGGCCACGGCGCGCACGGCCCGTGGTTGGCCCAACGCCTGGGCCAGCTGGGTGTAGGTGCAGGTCTGCCCACCGGGAATGCGCTGCAGCGCTGCCCAGACCCGGCGCTGAAAGTCCGTGCCGCCGACCACGTCCAGCGGCAGGCTGTGCGCCTGCGCCGGGTGGGCCAGCGCCACCAGCACCTCATCGCTCCAGTGGTGCAACGGCGTTCCGCCCGTCGCCAGCTGCGCCTGCGGATAGCGCTGCGCCAGCTCCTGCACCAGACTGGCCTTGTCATCGCCCAGCAGCACGGCCGCAATCCCCTGGCCGGTGGCCGCCACCAGCACCTGCCCCTGCGGACAGCTGCGCACCGTGTAGTGCAAAACCAGGGGGGTGGGCGGTGTGGAGGGCGTCGGGCGGGTGGGCATGCCGTGCACTGTAGGCCAGCCGACCCCGTGCGCCAAGGGCAAGCCCCTACCCACAGGAGACAGCGCGTGCGCCGGCTTGCCGCTACGCTTGCGCCCAGGAGAGATGTAGCCCGTGACCACCCCACCCACCACCGCCCAGACACACACGCACCGCCAGCTCTGGGTCATGCTGCTGGCCTTGCTCAGCGGTTTTGCGCTCAGCCAGGCGTTTCGCACCATCACCGCCATCCTGGCGCAGGGGCTGCAGCAGGATTTCGGCATCAGCGCCAGCTCCCTGGGCGCGTTCGCCGGGCTATTCGGCCTGTCGTTTGGTGTGGCCCAGCTGCTGATGGGCATCGGCATGGACCTGTACGGCCTGCGCCGCACCGTGCTCACCGCCTTCCCGCTGGCCGCGCTGGGGGCGGGCGTGTCGGCCGCCGCACCCAGCTACGGCTGGCTGATGCTAGGCCAGTTGCTGATCGGCGTGGGCTGCTCGCCCGCCTTCCTGGCCTGCACCATCTTCATCGCCCGCCACTTTCCGGCCGACCGGTTTGCCTTCTTCTCGGGCCTGTCCATGGGCGTGGGCGGCCTGGGCCTGCTGTTCACCGGAACCCCGCTGGCATGGGTGGTGGAGCTGGGCGGCTGGCGCAGCGGCTTTTGGCTGCTGTGCGGGCTGTGCGTGGCGTCCTGGCTGCTGATCTTCGCCATGGTGCACGAGCCGCGTTTGCCGCAGGCGCCCAGCACGAACAAGGAATCCTGGGGCCAGGCCTTTGTGCGCCTGGCCGAGCTGCTGACCCTGCCCCACACCTGGGGCATGCTGGTGCTGGGCATGTCCTGCTACGCGGCCTTTCTGTCGCTGCGCGGCCTGTGGCTAGGGCCCCTGCTGATGGACCGCCACAGTTTCAGCCTGGTCAGCAGCGGCCACGTGGCGTTCGGCGTGTCGCTGATTTCGCTGTTCACGCCCGCCATGTTCGGCCGCCTGGACCCGGGCACGCTGCGCCGCCGCACCTGGCTGGGCTGGCTGTCGCTGCTGATGGCCGCGCTGTTCGTGACCCTGGCGCTGTGGCACCACCCGCTGGCCAATGTGCTGACCCTGGTTGCCATGGCCCTGCTGTCGGGCTATAGCCTGCTGCAGTACGCGGACGTGCGCGCCTCCTACCCCAACCACATGACCGGGCGGGCGCTGTCGCTGTTCACCATGTCCATGTTCCTGGGCGTGGCGCTGATGCAGTGGTTCACCGGCGTGGTGGCCGCCTGGGCCACGCGCCAGGGCTGGGAAGCCTACACCGCCGTGGCCATGACGATTGCCCTGTGGCTGGCCTGTGCCTCCACCGCCTACCGCCTGCTGCCGGCCTCGCCGCTGCTCAAGGCCACGGCTGCCTGAGTCCGGAGTTATGAGCAACCCACCTGGGGTGGAGGCCTGGGACTGACACCTGCATGGTCTGCCCAGGACTGGCGCTCTACCGGGGCACGTAAGGCCCCTCACGCCAGCCACAGGCCCCACCCGCGCCTTCGCCCGTTTTACAAGCTGCTGGCGCTGGATCCATCCCCGCGGTACAGCCAGGGCACATCCATCAGGCGGGCACCCAGCAGGCGCATGGACAAATCACGCCCCCAGCGCACCGGTCCGGTGGCGTGGAAGATGTTGCCATTGCGGATGGAGCGCGCCTGCACGCGGGCGTTGCGCTCCCAACGGTTCAGGGCATAACGGCGCAGCCGCAGCGCCACGTCCAGGTCGTCCATGGCCAGGGCGCGTTGCAGCTCGGCCGCATCCTCGATGGCCATGCCAGCGCCCTGGGCCAAGTAGGGGCGCATCGGGTGGGCGGCATCGCCAATCAGCCCGACCAGGCCCTGGGCCATGCCCTCGGGCCCCTGCAAGGGCGCACGGTCCGACAGCGGCCACAGGCGCCACGCCTTGTCGGCCGCAGGCACGCTGCGCACCAGGTCCTGCAGGATGCTGGAGCAGCCCTGCAGCGCCTGCTCCAGGGCCTGGGCATTGGCGGCGTGGTCCCAGTGCTCCATGTCCTCGGGGGCCGGGCCCTCGATGATGACCACGATGTTCATCATCTCCCCCGGCGCACGGGGTAGTGCACGGCATGCATGTGCGGGCCCAGCCACACGGTCACTTCGTTGCTGCGCCAGCCGGCGGGCACATCGGCCATGGGCAGCAGCGCACGGTACGCCAGATGGCCCGACACCCGGGGCCGGCTGGCATCGCCCAGCAGCGGGCCACGCAGCTTGCTCCACACCCCGTCGGCCAGCATCAGGGCGTCCCCCTCGATCTCCTTGTTCAGCGAGGTGCGGATGGTGGTCACGCGCTCGGTGCCCAGCACCTCCACCACTTCCTGGCCAGGATTGATGAACACATCCGCGCGCTCGCTGGCGGCATACCACAGCAGGCTGTGCAGGTCGGCGCGGTGGATGGTGACATAGGCCGCACCATAGCGGTCCACCATGCTCTGCCCCAGCGGCGCGCCCGCCAGCACCTTGCCGCTGCGGCCGCAGCGGGCCACCAGTTGCTGGGGCACGGACGCCACGGCGTGCAGGGCCTTTTGCAGCCCCCAGGCCTGGAGGCGGCGCACCACGTTGGGCCCCAACTGCACGCCGGCACCCACCTCGGAGAATTCCTGTGCCCGCTCAAACAAGCGTGCGTCCCAACCCGCGTGCGATGCGCCCAGAGCGGCAGCCATCCCTGCGATGCCGCCACCAGCAATCAATACTTGTTTTCTCATGCGCTAAATTGTGGCGCCGAAACCGTGCGCAGCGGGCGAGCCGGCGCGGCAATCTCTGACGTCCAGCAAACCGACACCACAATTCATGCGGAACGCAGCGCAGGCACCACACCCCAGATTTAGTGGCGTCCGCAAGGCACGGGGTTGAAAATACCCCAACCGCATTAAATAAAAAATCTATGGAATATTTAAAATCAATAAAGCCCGCTGATGCGGGCTTGAATCAAATTTCAAACTTGCTGCGGTCCTGATCTTGAATCCATTTTGGAGGCTTGCCACGGCCGGTCCAGGTTTCCCCAGTTTCAGGATGGCGATATTTGGGCGGGACCTTGCTGCCAGCACCACCGCTGCGTGCAGCACGCGCAGGGGGGAAAACATCTTCGGCCGTCAACCCATATTCAGCCACCAGCGACCGCACTTTGGCCACAGCGTCCATCAGCTCGCGCTTGCGGGCATCCTGGATTTGTTTTTCCAGTTCGTCACGTTGCTTCAACAGGTCTTGGTAAGAGGTCATTTGCATGCATCCTTTCGTTGATGAAAATGATTATAGATACCCAAAAAATGATTGAATGCATTTCTGCAGCCTGCAACAGCGACTGAAGCGCATTCACAACTACGTATTTACCACATTCACGTTTGGATTCACGGCATATTCACCCCCGGTGAGTCTCTAGCACCATAAGATTGATGCCATCTGTCACTGAACGGCCGCTGGCATTCCATATTTTTCGGATTAAAAAGTGTCTACTTACTTGATTGGCGATATCCAGGGCTGCGACAGCGCCTTGATCCGCCTGCTGCAACACATCGATTTTTCCCCGAGCCGCGACACCCTGTACCTGCTGGGCGACCTGATCAATCGAGGCCCGGCTTCCGCCGACGTTCTGCGCCGCTGCATGGAATATGGCGATGCGGTGAAACCCCTGCTGGGCAATCACGACCTGCATTTGCTGGCCAGTGCGCATGGGGTGCGCAAACCCGGGCGGCGCGATACTTTGCAAAGCATTCTGGATGCCAATGACCGCCAGGATTTACTGGAGTGGGTGGCGCAACAACCTTTGGCCCGGTGCCTGGAAAATCCCCAGGGGCAGCAGCTGTTAATGGTCCACGCCGGGGTTTTGCCGCAATGGAGCCTGAAAGACGTGATGGCCCTGGCGCAGGAAGTCCACGACCATATTCGCAGCGAGGGATTGCCGGAGTTTCTGCAGCACATGTATGGCAATACGCCGAATCAATGGCATGCCACGCTGACAGGCCATGACCGGCTGCGCGTGATTGTGAATGCCTTGACCCGCATCCGGTTTTGCACACCCGGTGGTGCCATGGATTTTGAAAGTTCGGAATCGGCCGAAGCGGCACCGGTCGGCCTGGTGCCCTGGTTTGAATGCCCGGACCGCCGGACACGCGATGTCATGGTCGCATTCGGCCATTGGTCGACCCTGGGATTGATCAACCGCCCCAACCTGATGGCACTGGATACCGGCTGCGTCTGGGGCGGCTGTCTCAGCGCCATGGAAATCGGCCATGATTTCACCGAGCGCCATCTGCACCAGGTGCACTGCGATCAAGCGCAGCAACCTGGGTGAGCCACGGGCAAACGTTCACCCACAAAAAAGCCACGCTAAAAAGCGTGGCTTTTTCATTCTGCTGCCAACGGCAGCGTTAGTAGCTGCCCGCAGGCTTGAACAGGGCGGCCACTTTGCGCTTGGTCTTCAGGCCAGGGGTCACCGCCTTGGGGCCTGTGCTGCCGGCGGCATCCCAGGATGGCGTGTGGGCGTCGCTGGCCTCGTAGGGCTTGTCAAAGAAAGGATCGGCCGGTGCACTCCGCACAGGGCGAGCACCGCGCATCGGGCGTGTGCTGGGCATGGAGGCGCTGCGCTGCACCTCTTCGCGTCCAGCCACATCCCGGCGTGGATCGCGCTCGCGGAAGCGGCGCGCATCGGGCAACTCAATCGCTTCGACGTTGATCTTCTTCTTGATCAGCTTCTCGATGTCGGCCACCAACCGGGTGTCCGAACTGCTGACCATGGTCACGGCCAGGCCAGAAGCCCCGGCACGGCCCGTGCGGCCAATCCGGTGCACGTAATCCTCGGCGTTGAACGGCACGTCGTAGTTGAACACGGCCGGCACATCCTTGATGTCCAGGCCACGCGCCGCCACATCGGTACAGACCAGCAGATCGACTTCCCCTTGCTTGAAGGCTTCCAGGGCCTTCAGACGCTCGTCCTGGCTCTTGTCACCGTGCAGGGCCGCAGCGCGATAGCCATCGCGCTCCAGGGCGCGCGTCAGGCGCGCACAGCCCAGCTTGCTGTTGGAGAAGATGAACGCCTGGCGAATCCCGCGGTCCTTGAGGACGGTGCAAATCGCACGGCGCTTGTCGTCGTCGTTGGCGCTGTAAAAACGCTGCTCCACCGTGGACGCTGTCTCGTTGGGACGCGCCACCTCGATGGTCACGGGATCTTGCAGGTAGCTGCCGGCCAGGCGCTTGATCTCTGGCGAGAAGGTCGCGCTGAACAACAGAGTGGTACGTGCCTTGGGCAAGTGGCTCAGGATGCGTTGCAGATCAGGCAGGAAACCGATGTCCAGCATGCGGTCGGCTTCATCCAGCACCACGTACTCGACCTGGTTGAGCACCACGTTCTTGGCTTCGATGTGGTCCAGCAGACGCCCCGGCGTGGCCACCAGCACCTCGACGCCTTTTTTCAGCTCCAGGGTCTGGGGCTTCATGTCCATGCCACCAAACACCACGGTGCTGCGCAGCTTGGTGTGCTTGGCATACAGCGCAATCTGCTGCGCCACCTGGTCAGCCAGTTCGCGCGTAGGCAACAGCACCAGGGCACGCACGGGATGGCGCGCTGGCGAGGCCGAGCTGTTCTCGTGCCGCATCAAGCGCTGCAGCAGCGGCAGCGAAAAGGCAGCGGTCTTGCCGGTGCCGGTTTGCGCTGCTCCCATCACATCCTTGCCGGTCAAAACCACCGGAATTGCCTGGGCCTGGATGGGGGTCATGGACTCGTAGCCCATTTCGGCCACGGCGCGTGCCAGAGGCTCCGCCAAGAGTAAAGAGGAAAAAGAGCTTGTCATTGAGCCTGCTATTGTCGCACCGAGTACAGAAACCACCTTGTGAGGTCATTAAATCCAGCGTGATCTCGCGGATTCCGTCAGTTTTCAACCTCAAGGATCACAGGATTGGAGCCGTTGCGCCCGGTGCACACGGGCCGTCTCCATGGCAAAGGTCGATGGCTGAATACGCGCATGACCCAGAATCGCCGCCACCATGCAGGCATGGCTGCCACAGCAAGTGAGCACTACAAGCTGGCCGCGGAGAAGGTATCACAGGCCTGCACTGAGCCCGACTGCAAACCGGTGCGGAACCAGCGCTGGCGTTGCACACTAGTGCCATGGGTGAAGCTGTCAGGCACCACCTGCCCGGTCTGCGCACGTTGCAGCGCATCATCACCGATCTTGGCCGCCGCGTTCATGGCCTCCTCGATGTCGCCCTGCTCCAGAATCTGGCGCTGCTGGTCGGCATGGTGGGCCCAGACCCCGGCCAGGCAATCGGCCTGCAGCTCCAGCTTCACCGACAGGCGGTTGTAGGCCACCTGGCTGACACGGCCACGCATCTGCTCCACCTGGCCGCTGATGCCCAGCAAATGCTGCACATGGTGGCCCACCTCGTGGGCAATCACATAGGCCTGGGCAAAATCGCCCGGCGCGCCCAATTGGTTCTTGAGCTGGTCGTAAAAAGACAGGTCGATGTAGACCTTCTGGTCACCAGGGCAGTAAAAAGGCCCCATGGCTGCCTGCCCGGTGCCGCAGGCGGTGGGCACGGCACCGCGGAACAGCACCAGCCGCGGCTCGCGGTAGGCCCCGCCGCCTTGCTGAAAAATCGGCCCCCAAACGTCTTCCGTGTCAGCCAGCACCGTGGACACGAACTGGGCCATGGTGTCATGGGCCGGCGGCGCCTGGGCTGGCGCCGGTGCCTGTACTACGCTGCCCCCGCCACTCAGTACGCCCAGCAAGGTCAGCGGATTGATGCCCAGCACCCAGCCGCCGATCAAGGCCACCACGATGGTGCCAATCCCGATGCTGCGCCCTCCCAGCATTGGCGCACCGTCGCCGCGGCGATCTTCCACGTTGTCGGACTGGCGATTGCCTTCCCATTTCATTGGCTGTTCCTCTCATCGTCTGCGGGCTATCCCGTACGCAGCATACCCGGCACGGCTTCCCTGGTGGTACAGGCCCGTGCGGGCCGGCGCCCCCTCTGTCAATCAGCAACCTTGCCACGGCCACCATGCCATCTGTGCCACGGCCAGCATGGTCTGCATCGGCCTGCGAACCCGGATCGCAGGCTATGCCAGGAAAGCACAGTGCGGACAGACAGACTGCGATTCCCCCTATGGCGTGTAGGCGGTTGCTGCCAGACTGACCCCGGGTAATCCCGCTTTCACGCACAGTTCACCGCTGTTTGCATTTATTTTCTGGAGCGGGACCGGTATAACCGAGCCATCCCTACTCTCCCGCTTGTTCCGCCACAGACAATGGTAGAGCCCCCCCTCCCGATCCGCAGCCTGCGCACCCAGATTGCCTTGGTCTTCGGCAGTTTCTCTGCAGCCCTGGCCATGGTCGTGTGTTTCCTGGCGGGCGAGGTCCTCAAGATCCGGTTACAGCACCAGGCGGGCACCGCACTGGGCATCGTGGCCCACAACGCGGGCAACCTGCTGCAGCAGGACCTGCAGCAGCAAATCCGCAGGGCGCAGGTGCTGGCCAGCTCTCCCGAGCTGTGGGAAGAGGGGCTGGACTCACCCTCCGTGGCGCAGTTGCTGCAACGCATGCAGCATTTGAACCCCTACAACGTGTGGATTGGTGTCACCGACATCCATGGCCAGGTACAGAACGCTACGGGCGGCCTGCTGCAGGGCACCAATGTCAGCGAACGCCCCTGGTTTCAGGAAGCCTTGCGGGGCCCCTACATCAGTGACGTGCACCCGGCCAAGCTGCTGCAGAACCTGCTGCCCCGCAGCGCGACCGGGGAGCCCCTGCGTCTTGTAGATTTCGTCACCCCGATCTACCAATCCGACAGCGGCAAACGCCTGGGGGTGCTCGGCATCCACGCCAACTGGGACTGGGTGCAGGGCGCGATGGACCGCTTGCTGCAGGGACCGGCCAAACATAGCCAGCAGTCCATCTTCATCTTTGACCGCACGGGCGCCCTCATTTATGCCCCCGGCGGGCGATCGCACCCTACCTGGCGCTGGGGCAGACCTACCCACAAGCCCTGGACCATACAAGCCCACGTCCCCAACTGGTCACCTGGAAAGACCGCCCCCAACCCTATCTGACGGCGGCCTTGCGCCTGCAGCCCCCCAGCGATGAGAACGACCTGGGCTGGTGGATCGTGGCGCGCCAGCCGATGGAAACGGCATACGCCGATGCCAACCGTGTGCTGCGGATCGCCTTGGCCCTGGGCCTGGTGACTGGCCTGCTCACCGCCTGGATTGCCTGGCGCTTGGCCCGCCATGTCAGCGACGACCTGAAACAATTGGCCCTGGCCGCCACCCATGTGCCGACCACGCACGACATGAAGAGCATCCCTTTGCTGCGCAGCAATCGGGAAGTGCACCAGCTGTCTCAGGCGCTGTCCGAGATGACGCACAAGCTGCTGCGGGCCAACGAGGAAATGCAGGAGCAGGTGCGCATCCGCACCCTGGAGCTGCAGCAGGCGAATGCCGAGCTGGAATGCCAGGCCAGCACCGACCCGCTGACGGGTCTGCTCAACCGCCGCGGCTTCGAGACCCAGGCCCAGGTGGCGCTGGCACTGGCCATCCGCAGTGGCCGCCCGCTGAGCGTGCTGACCCTGGACATCGACTTCTTCAAGCACATCAACGACCAGTTCGGCCACGATGCCGGCGATCTGGTGCTGACCAGCCTGGCCCACCTGCTGCGCAAACGCCTGCGCCAGGCGGACATCGTGGCGCGCTTCGGGGGCGAGGAGTTTGTGGTGCTGCTGCCCGACACCGATGGCGAGGATGCGCTGCGCACGGGCCACAGCCTGCTGCAGACCATCGAGGAAACGCCGATTCCGCAGGTCGGGCACATCACCGCCAGCGCCGGGGTCAGCAGCCTGCAAGCGGGCGACGCCGACGGCCTGACCGACATGCTGCGCCGCGCCGACGATGCCCTGTACCAGGCCAAGCGCACCGGCCGCAACCGCGCCTGCCGCCAGGACTAGCGCAGGCGCAAAAAAGCCGACCAGAGGTCGGCTGGGCGGGGGCAGGCCGTGTGCGGCCGGCTCAGGTGCGCGGCAGGGTCACGCCGTGCTGGCCCTGGTACTTGCCGTTGCGGTCCTTGTAGCTCATCTCGCACTGCTCGTCGCCCTGGAAGAACAGCACCTGGGCGCAGCCTTCACCGGCGTAGATCTTGGCCGGCAGCGGCGTGGTGTTGGAGAACTCCAGCGTCACATAGCCTTCCCACTCGGGCTCGAAGGGTGTCACGTTGACGATGATGCCGCAGCGCGCGTAGGTGCTCTTGCCCAGGCACACGGTCAGCACATCGCGGGGGATGCGGAAATACTCCACCGTGCGGGCCAGCGCAAAGCTGTTGGGCGGGATGATGCAGTAGTCGCCTTCCATATCGACAAAGCTCTTCTCGTCGAAGTTCTTGGGGTCCACCACGGTGCTGTGGATGTTGGTGAAGACCTTGAATTCACGCGCGCAGCGGATGTCGTAACCGTAGCTGGACGTGCCGTAGCTGATGACCTTCTTGCCGTCGACCTGGCGCACCTGGCCGGGCTCGAAGGGCTCGATCATGCCGTGCTGCTCCGCCATCTGGCGGATCCATTTGTCGCTCTTGATGCTCATTGGAAAAATCCTGTTCGCTTGTTTTTTGATAGCGCCATGCGGCTATACAACCAGCGCAAGGTCCCTATTTTGCTTGAGAAACAATGGTTTGCTCAATCAGCCGGTCATCCCCGAGCACGATCATGGCAAAAAGCAGTTCGTCCAGCGACTGCGCCTGCTGCGTCTTGCGCGCCAACAGGGGCGTGCAGGCCGGATTGAGGACCACGAAGTCGGCCTCGCAACCGGGCTGCAGGTTGCCGATCACCCCCTCCAGCCCCAGGGCACGCGCCGCGCCAGCGGTGTGCTGCCACCACAGCTGGCCGGGCTTGAGGCTCAGGCCCTGCTTGCTGTGCTGCTCGCGCCCCACCACATAGGCAGCCTGCATGGTGCGGAAGGGCGAAAAGCTCATGCCCCCGCCCACGTCACTGGCCAGCCCGTACCTGAAACCGGCGGCATCGGCCTGCAAGTAGTCGAAGTAACCGCTGGACAGAAACAGGTTGCTGGTGGGGCTGATGGCAGCGGCCGTGCCGGTCTCGCGCAGCAGGGCGCGGTCGGCGGCATCCAGCCAGATGCAGTGCGCGTAGACGGCGCGCTCGCGCATCAAGCCGAAGCCGTGGTAGACGTCCAGGTAGCTGCGCGCCTGCGGGTACAGCTCGCGCACCCAGCGGATTTCGTCCAGGTTTTCGGAGACGTGCGAATGCACCCACACGTCCGGGTATTGGGCGGCCAGCGCGCCCGCGCCGCGCAGCTGGGCCTCACTGCTGGTGGGCGCAAAGCGCGGCGTGATGGCGTAGCCCAGGCGGTCCACGCCGTGCCAGCGCTGGATCAGGGTGTCGGTGTCGATCAGGCCCTGCTCGGTGTCGTCGCGCACGCCATCGGGGCTGTGGCGGTCCTGCAGCACCTTACCGGCGATCATGCGCATGCCGCGCTGCTGCGCGGCCGTCAGGATGGCATCCACCGATGCGGGGTGCGAGGTGGCAAAGGTCAGCGCCGTGGTCACGCCGTTGCGCAGCAGCTCATCCAGGAAAAATTGCGCCACGCCGTCGGCATAGGCCCGGTCGTGGAAGCGCGCCTCGTGCGGGAAGGTGTAGTGCTCCAGCCAGGGCAGCAGGCCATCGGCCGGCGCACCGATCACATCGGTCTGCGGGTAGTGGATGTGCATGTCCACAAAGCCCGGGGCCAGCAGCTTGCCGGGCAGGTGGACCACCTGCGTACCCGGCAGCCCCACGAACTGCGCCTGCAGCGCCTGCCAGCTGCCGGCTGCCAGCACCCGCTGCTGCCCCTGGGCATCCGGCGCCACGGCCAGCAGGCCATCGCTGTCGTACAGGGGGCTGCCGTCGTCGGCAAAGCGGAGCAAGGCACTGCGGTAGATCTGGGTGGGCATGGGCACGGAGCGGGGCAACAAACGGGTTCAGGGGCGGTCAGCGCGGGGCTTCCCAGGAATTCATGCATGAAACATGCCAAACCCTATATGGAAAGCGCGCCAGATGCTCCTTATTTTCAAGCAAACCTGGGGCCCGCGGCATAGGGATTTGCCACCCACCGCCGCGGCCCGCCCCAGTATGGCAGGCCCGCCGCGTTCAGCGCACGCTGCCCTGCACGCCGTCCACCAGCCAGTCCATCTGGCGCAGCTGGGTGTCGGTCAGCTGCGCGCCCTTGGGAATGCGGACCTGCCCCTGGTTGTCCTTCACGTCGGCCTGGAGTGCGGCAAACGGCTGCAGCTTGCCCTGGGCCATCTGCTGCTGGCGTGCCAGCACCTCGTCGCGCACGGCAGCGGGCAGCTTGGGGCCGAAGGCCTCGACGCGCACCATGCCCTCCTTCACGCCGCCCCAGGTGTCGGCGCTTTTCCAGCGGCCCTCCAGCGCGGCCTTGGCGCGCTGGGTGTAGTAGCCGCCCCACTGGTGGGTGACGGCCAGCAACTGTGCGTCCGGCCCGTCCTTGCGCATGTCGGAGTGGAAGGCGATCGCCATCTTGCCGCGCTCCTGCGCGGCGGCCATCACGGCCGTGGTCGCCACCTGGAAGGACAGCACGTCGGCGCCCTGGTCCATCAGCGTCATGGCGGCGTCGCGCTCGCGCGGTGGGTCGAACCAGGCGTTCAGCCACACCACCTTGACCTGGGCCTTGGGGTTGACGCTGCGCATGCCCAGCGTGAAGGCGTTGATGCCCTGCAGCACTTCGGGGATGGGGAAGCCCGCCACAAAGCCGGCCACGCCGGTCTTGCTCATGCGGCCGGCAGCGATGCCGGACAAATAGCGCCCTTCGTAGTTGCGCGCGTTGCCGGTGGCCACGTTGTCCGCCAGCTTGTAGCCGGTCACGTTCTCGAACTTGACCTGGGGGAATTCCTTGGCGACCCGCAGCGTCGGGTCCATGTAACCAAAGCTGGTGGTAAAGATCATTTGGTGGCCGTTGGCCGCCAAGTCGCGGATCACGCGCTCGGCATCCGGGCCTTCGGGCACGTTCGCCACGGCGGTGGACTGCACCTTGCCGGCCAGGGCCTTTTGCATTTCCAGGCGGCCGTTTTCGTGCTGGCGCGTCCAGCCGGCGTCCAGCACAGGCGTGACGTAGACAAAGGCGGCTTTCAGGGGCGCGGTGCTGGGGGTGGCAGGGGTGGCGGCGGGTTGCGCCAGAGACGGGGCGATAACGCAGGCGGCCACGAGCGTGGCTGCGAGGTTTTTGTACATGGTGTTCCTCTACATGGCTCCAGAAGCAATGAATTCACGCGCCACTGGAGCAAGGCGGTGCGCGAAGGGAGCGGATTCTAGCGCCGATTGCCCACCCCTGCGTGCCGGGGGCTAACCACACTGGCGGCACCCGGGGTGGGCTGGCTACGATGGCGGCAAGAACCCTTTTCCCTATTTTCAGGAGCCCCTTGCCATGCCCATGTTTGTGGACACCTCGCCCCCCGGCCAGTGCATCTTCTGCAAGATCGTGGCCGGCGACATCCCCGCCGCCAAGGTCTATGAGGACGCGCTGACCGTGGCCTTCATGGACATCGGCCAGGTCAACCCCGGCCATGTGCTGGTCGCCAGCAAGCGCCATGCGGTGACGGTGCTGGACCTGACCCCCGAGGAAGCCGCCGCCGTGATGCAGACCGCGCAGCGCGTGGCCGCCGCGGCCGAGGCGGCGTTCGCCCCCGATGGCATCACCCTGTTCCAGGCCAACGGTGCCGCCGGCGGGCAGACGGTGTTCCACTTCCACCTGCATGTGCTGCCGCGCCACACAGGCGATGGCGTGGCCCTGGCCTGGCCGCGCAAGGAACCGGGCGCCCAGGCGTTGCAGACCTATGCCGCGCAGTTGCAGGCGGCCCTGCAGGCCACTGCATAAGCCATAGCAGGCTGCGCAGATGAATCAAGGGGTTGAGGTGCTTGTGCACCTCAACCCCTTGTTCTTCAAGCGCTGTGCGCTATGTTTTCAGCAAGGCCTGCGCACCGCGGATCCTGTGCCGCCACGGCAGACCACGCCCGATGCCGCGTCGCCTCAGGACGCCTGGGCTAGCTGCGCCACGCAGTCGTCCAGCTGCTGCACCCAGGCAGCCTGCTGGGCCGGGCTGGCAAACGTCGCCTCCAGGCTGTTGCGGGCCAGCTGGTAGGCCTGCACCGCACCCATGCCGGTGGCGGCAAACAGCTGCAGGTAGTTGTCGTTCACATAGCCGCCAAAGTAGGCTGGATCGTCCGAGTTGACGGTCACGTTCAGCCCCGCCGCCAGCAGGCGTGGCAGGTTGTGGTCGCGCAGGTCGGGGAAGACGCACAGCTTCTGGTTGGACAGCGGGCACACCGTCAGCGGCATGCGCGTGGCGGCCAGGTGGCGCATCAGTTCAGGGTCCTGCTCGGACTGCACGCCGTGGTCGATGCGCTCCACCTGCAGGGCGTTGAGCGCGCCCCAGACGTAGGCGGGTGGCCCCTCCTCGCCCGCGTGGGCGACCAGGTGCAGGCCCAGTGCCTGGCAGCGGGCAAACACGCGTTCGAATTTCTCGGGCGGGTTGCCGCGCTCCGAGCTGTCCAGGCCGATGCCGATGAAGTGCTCGCGGTACGGCAGGGCGGCCTCCAGCGTCTCGAAGGCGGCCTCCTCGCTCAGGTGGCGCAGGAAGCTCAGGATCAGCACCGCGCTGATGCCCCAGCGCGCCTCGGCGTCCTTGCAGGCGCGCGACAGGCCATGGATCACGGTGGCCATGGGCACGCCACGCTCGGTGTGGGTCTGGGGGTCGAAGAAGATCTCGGTGCGCACCACGTGGTCGGCGGCGGCGCGCGCCAGGTAGGCCATCGCCATGTCGTAGAAATCAACCTCCTGCAGCAGCACGCTGGCACCGGCGTAGTAGATGTCCAGAAAGCTCTGCAGATCGGTGAAGGCATAGGCCGCGCGCAGCGCTTCCACGCTGGCGTACGGCAGCGCCACCTGGTTGCGCTGGGCCAGGGCAAAGATCAGCTCGGGCTCCAGCGAGCCTTCGATGTGCATGTGCAGCTCGGCCTTGGGCATGGTGCGCAGCAGCGCGGGCACGTGGGCCGCAGCCATGTGCTGGACGGCGTCGGGAATGGCATAGCTCATGGTCAGCAAACTCCAAAGGTCACGCCGCTGGTCTTGAGGTAGCGACGGTAGGCGGACGACATGCGGTCGGCCGCCGAATGCAGCTCGCGCGCGGGTCCAGTGGCAGCGCCTTGGGCTGCTGCGACTCCAGCACCGGCTGGTCCTGCGTGAAGATGGTGTGCTGGAAGGCCTGCAGCTGTTCATCGCTGGATTCGAAGTCTGCCACGGCCAGGCGGAACCACACACGGCTGGTGGTGGGGCTCACGGGGCAGATGAACAGGCCGATCGCCTCGCGCCAGCCGTCCTTGCTGCTGCCGGCTTCGGGAATCTTGGTCAGCAGTGCGGTAAAGGGCGCGGTGACTTCGTAGGTGTAGTGCACTTCGGCCGGCTTGGTGGAGTGCAGGTTGGACATCGGCTGCACGGCCTTGCAGTTGGTGGCCTTCACGCCGCAGGTGGTGTTCTCGACCTGGTACGGCGCCATCTCGGTCGCATCGCGGCTGCCCAGCCAGCCCTCGTGCACGAAGCCGAAGTGCGACATGTCCAGGAAGTTCTCAATAATCCGCGGCGCGCTGGCCTGCACGTCGTAGGGCCCGCAGTTCACCTTGCGCAGGCGCGCGTCGTCCTCGGCCTCGAACACCGGCAGCGGCACCTCGGCCGCCTCCAACTGCACCCAGATCAGGCCATGGGCTTCCTGCACGCCAAAAGATTTCACGCAGTGCTGCGGGGGCGGGGTGAAGGCCGGCACGGCCGGCACCTTGACGCACTGGCCGCTGCTGGCGAACTGCCAGCCGTGGTAGGGGCACTCCAGCTGGCCGCCCTGGACACGGCCCAGCGACAAGCGCGCGCCGCGGTGCGGGCAGCGGTCCACAAACGCCTGGGCAGCGCCTTGGGCATCGCGCCACAGCACCAGGTCTTCATCCAGCAGGCGCACGGGCACCGGCGCATCGGTCACGGCCTGGGACAGCGCCACAGGGTGCCATTGGTTTTTTCCATCATCGGGGTCACATTCATCGTCATGGACGGCATCTTTCCAAAGAAAAAGGCTGCCCGTGGGCAGCCTTTGCAATATCCGAGCCCGATCCAGGCCCGAATGCCAGTCCTTACTGACCGGGCACCTTGCCTTCCACGCCCTTGACGTAGAAGTTGATGCCGGACAGGAAAGCGTCGTCGGCCACAGCGCCGGTGGCCAGGATTTCCTTGCCGTCATTGCCAGCGATCGGGCCCTTCCAGATCTGGAAGGTGCCTGCCTTCAGGCCGGCCTTGACTTCGTCCACCTTGGCCTTGAGTTCGGCGGGCACGTCGGCGGCCACGGAGACCAGGTCGATTGCGCCTTCCTTCACGCCCCACCAGCTGCTGCCCGTGGTCCAGGTGCCATTGAGTGCATCGTTGGTGGCCTTGATGTAGTACGGCGACCAGTCGATGATGGCCGAGCCCAGGTGGGCCTTGGGGCCGTAGGCGGTCATGTCCGAATCCCAACCGAAGGCGCGCTTGCCCTTTTCCTCGGCCGTCTTCAGCACGGCGGGCGAATCGGTGTTCTGGAACAGGATGTCGGCACCGCCATTGATCAGGCTGGTGGCGGCTTCGGTTTCCTTGGGTGGGCTGAACCATTCATTGACCCAGACCACCTTGGTGGTGATCTTGGGGTTGACCGACTGCGCGCCCAGGGTGAAGGAGTTGATGTTGCGGATCACTTCAGGAATTGGCACCGATGCCACCACGCCCAGGGTGTTGGACTTGGTCATGCCACCGGCGATCACACCGGCCATGTAGGCACCTTCGTAGGTGCGGCTGTCGTAGGTGCGCACGTTCTCGGCGGTCTTGTAGCCGGTGGCGTGTTCGAACTTGACGTCCTTGAAGTCGGGGGCGATCTTCTGCAGCGAATCCATGTAGCCGAAGGTGGTGCCGAAGATCAGCTTGTTGCCCTGGCTGGCCAGGTCACGCAGCACGCGCTCGGCGTCGGGGCCTTCGGGCACGCTCTCCACATAGCTGGTCTGAACCTTGTCACCCAACGCGTCCTGCATCTTCTTGCGGGCGGTGTCGTGCGCGAAGCTCCAGCCGCCATCCCCCACGGGACCCACGTAGGCGAAAGCGATCTTCAAGGGCTCGGCCTTGGCAGGCGCTTCGGCCGCAGGGGCTGCCGCAGGTGCGGGAGCGGCTTCTTCTTTCTTGCCGCACGCCGCCAGGGCTGTCACGGTCAGCGCCGACACGGCGGCCAGTTTGAACAGGGAACGTTTGTTCAGGTCAGTCATGAATCGTCCTTATGTAGGGGAGTAGCAAACCACTGCAGCAGCGTCTGCAGCGCACGGTGGCTTGCCCGCAGGCATGCCACCGTTTGCTGAGGGCGTGATGGTTGCACAAAACCAGTGCACTTTTTCAAAAGCCCATCACATCCTAATGCCGGTGTGTCGAAATCCATCCAGCGATCCGGCACGCAGACGGCAAGCGTTGCATTCAGAGCGCACCGCAAGATGCATGCCACCGCCTGTCGCCCACAAAAAAGCCTCCGACAAACGGAGGCCTGGGTATCTGCTGCACGGCGCAGATCGCCGTGCAGTGGGCCGCTTTACTTGCCGGTACCGGGTACGGTACCTTCCACGCCATGGACGTAGAACTTGATGCTGGTGATGAAGGGCATGTCGGCCACTTGGCCATCGGCCAGCAGTTCCTTGCCGGTGTTGTCCTTCAGCGGGCCCTTCCAGATCTGGAACGTGCCGTCTTTCAGACCCTGGCGCACTTCAGCCACCTTGTCCTTGATGTTCTGGGGCACCTCGTCCGAGATCTTGACCAGATCCATCGCGCCTTCCTTCACGCCCCACCAGAAGTTCTGGCCGTTCTCCACCTTGCCGTCCAGCGCGTCCTGCACCACCTTGGTGTAGTAAGGCGCCCAGTTGATCACGGCCGAGCCCAGGTGGGCCTTGGGCGCGTAGGCGCTCATGTCGCCGTCCTTGCCGAAGGCGTAGACACCGCGCTCTTCCGCCGTCTTCAGCACGGCGGGCGAGTTGGTGTTCTGGTACATCACGTCCACGCCGCCGTTGATCAGGCTGGTGGCCGCTTCGGCTTCCTGGGGTGGGCTGAACCAGGAGTTCACCCACACCACCTTGGCCTTGATCGAGGGATCGACGCTTTGCGCACCCAGCACAAAGGAGTTGATGTTGCGCACCACTTCAGGAATTGGCACCGACGCGACCACACCGATGGTCTTGGTCTTGGTCATGCCACCGGCCACGATGCCGGCCATGTAGGCGCCTTCGAAGGTCTTGGCATCGTAGGTGGCGCTGTTGGCCGCCTGCTTGTAGCCCGTGGCGTGCTGGAAGTTCACGCCGGGCAGCTCGGGGGCCAGCTTCTGCACAAACTCCTGGTAGCCGAAGCTGGTGGCGAACACCAGCTTGTTGCCCTGTGCGGCCATGTCGCGCATCACACGCTCGGCGTCCGGACCTTCGGCCACGCTTTCCACGAAGCTGGTGACGATCTTGTCGCCAAACTTCTCCTGGATGGCCTTGCGGCCCAGGTCGTGCTGGAATGTCCAGCCGCCGTCGCCAATCGGGCTCACATACACGAAGCCGACCTTCAGGGGCTCGGCGTTGGCCGGCGCTGGGGCGGCCGGTGCGGCGGCAGGAGCTGGTGCAGCTTCTTCCTTCTTGCCACAGGCGGCCAGGGTGGCCACGGAGACAGCAGACAGTGCCACCATCTTCAGCACAGTGCGTTTGTGCAGTTTGGACATGGAGTGTTTCCTCGACGTTGATGTAGAAAGCGGGCTGAAGCAGCCCGCTGCGCGCTTTGCGTGTCCACTGCCGAGGGCAGCAGACACCAGCGTCGTTGATGTAAGGCCCTGTTTAAGAGCCGGGGTAAAAAGGCTTGCCCAACGAAGCCGGCATGTTCGCACGAATCCATGCCGGATTGCGTGAAATCAGGACCAGCACCACGATGGTGGCGATGTACGGCAGCATGCTCAGCAGCTGGCTGGCGATGTGCACGCCGGTAGCCTGCAGGTGGAACTGCAGCATGGTCACGCCGCCAAACAGGTAGGCGCCCAGCAAAATGCGACCGGGCCTCCACGTGGCAAACGTGGTCAGCGCCAGCGCAATCCAGCCGCGGCCGGCCACCATGCCTTCGACCCACAACGGGGTGTAGACGGTCGACACATAGGCCCCCGCCAGACCGCACAGCGCGCCGCCCGCCATCACCGCACCCAGGCGGATCATGCGCACGTTGTAGCCCAGGGCGTGGGCCGACTCGGGCGACTCGCCGACCGAGCGCAGCACCAGGCCGGCACGCGTGCGGTACAGGAAATAGACCAGCAGCGCCGCGATCACGATGGCGCCGTACACCAGGGGGTGGTGGCGGAACAGCGCGGGCCCCACCACGGGCAGGTCGGCCAGGTAGGGGATGGCGAACTTGGGGGTCTCGGGCATCTTGGCCTGCACATAGTTCAGGCCTGCAAATGCAGAGAAGCCGCCGCCAAACAGGCTCAGGGCCAGCCCGGTGGCCGACTGGTTGGTGTTCAGCCAGATCACCAGCACGCCAAAGATGGCCGCCAGCAGGGCCCCGGCCCCCATGCCGGCCAGAAAGCCGACCAGCGTGCTGCCGGTGTGCACCACGGCGGCAAAGCCCGCCAGTGCCGCGCACAGCATCATGCCTTCGGCGCCCAGGTTGATCACCCCGGCCTTTTCGTTGATCAGCAGGCCCAGGGCCGCCAGCGCCAGCACGGTGCCCGCACTGAGGGTGGAAGCAAACAGCAATGCGTAGGCATCCATCACTGGGCTCCCTTCACTGCGCCCGACTTGGCACCGACCCAGCGCACGCGGTACGCGATCAGGGTGTCGCAAGCCAGCAGGGCAAACAGCAGCAGCCCCTGGAAGACACCCGTCAGAGATTTGGGCAAGCCCAGGCGCGACTGCGCCAGCTCACCGCCGATGTAGAACATGCTCATCAAAATGGCAGAGAAAATCATGCCCACGGGGTGCAAACGCCCCACGAAGGCAACAATGATGGCCGCAAAACCGTAGCCGGCCGGCACATAGGGCGTGAGCTGGCCGATCGGGCCCGCCACCTCCAGCGCACCCGCCAGACCGGCCGCGCCCCCGGAGATCAGCAGCGCCGTCCACAACGCGCGGCGCGAGGAAAAGCCGGCATAGCGTGCCGCGGCCGGGGCCATGCCCCCCACCTGCTGGGCGAAGCCGGCCTTGGTGCGGAACAGGAACACCCACAGGCCCGCAGCCCCTGCCAGCGCCAGCAGCGTGCCGATGTGCACGCGCGTGCCCTCAATCAGCTTGGGAATCTGGGTGACGCGCTCGAAGGCCTTGGACTGCGGGAAGTTGTAGCCCATGGGGTCCTTCCAGGGGCCATAGACCAGATAGCCCAGCACCAGGGTCCCCACGTACACCAGCATCAGGCTGACCAAGATCTCGTTGGCGTTAAAGCGGTCACGCAGCAAGGCCACGATGCCTGCCCACACCATGCCGCCCAGCACACCGGCCAGCAAAATCGCCGGCACGATCCAGGGGCCTGTGGTCTTGTCGGCCAGCAGCGCCACGCCGCCCGCCGTGACCGCACCGATCACGAACTGGCCTTCGGCGCCGATGTTCCAGATGTTGGAGCGGAAACACACGGCCAGGCCCAGCGCGATCAGCAGCAGGGGGGTGGCCTTCATCACCAGCTCGCCCAGGGCGTAGCTGGTCTTGATGGGCTCCCAGAAAAAGGCCTGCAGGCCCTTGACCGGGTCCTTGCCCAGGGCTGCGAACAGGCACACGCCGACAGCCACCGTGATCAGCAAGGCCAGGATCGGCGCGCCATAGGTCCAGAACCTGGACACCTGGGGACGGGGTTCGAGCTTAAACATGCTGGGCCCCTCCATTGCGCGACTGCGCCTCCACCTGCGCCAGGTGCTGCTGCACGTCGGCATTCCACAAACCACTCATCCACTCTCCCACCAACTGCAAGGTGGCCTCCGCACGGTCCAGCGACGGGCTGAGCTGCCCCTTGGCCACCACGTGCAGGCGATCGCTGATTTCAAACAATTCGTCCAACTCCTCGCTGAGCACCAGCACGGCGCAGCCCGCATCGCGCAGGGCCAGGATTTCACCGCGGATTTGTGCCGCTGCGCCCACGTCCACGCCCCAGGTCGGCTGCGAGACGATGAGCAGCTTGGGCTTGGCGTCGATCTCGCGACCAACGATGAACTTCTGCAGGTTGCCGCCCGACAGCGACTTGGCCAGGGCGTTCGGGCCGCCGGCCTTGACGCCGAAGCGGCGGATGATGTCGGCCGCATGCGCTTCCAGCTTGGCAATGCTCAGCCAGCCGCCCTGCCCCACCGCGTCATCGCGCGTCAGCAGCATGTTGTGCGCCAGGCCCATGGCCGGCACGGCGCCGCGCCCCAGGCGTTCTTCGGGCACGAAATGCAGGCCCAGCGCACGGCGCTGGCGTGGGTTCATGTGCCCAGCCGCCTGGCCGGCCACCTGGACCATGCCGGCCTCGGCCCGCGTGTCCTCGCCGGACAGGGCGTACAGCAGTTCCTGCTGGCCGTTGCCCGAGACCCCGGCAATGCCGACCACCTCGCCGGCACGCACCTCGAAATGCATGTCGACCAGGTCGACCCCGAACTGGTCCTGCTTGGCCAGGCTCAGGCCCTGCACGCGCAGCACGGCGGCGCCGGCCTGCACCGCGCGGTGCTGCAGGGCGGGAGGCTCGGCACCGATCATCAGGCGCGACAGCGAGGCATTGCTTTCCTCCTGCGGGTTGCAGTAGCCCGTGACCTTGCCGCCACGCAGCACGGTGCAGGCCGTGCACAGCTCGCGGATCTCGTGCAGCTTGTGGCTGATGTAGAGGATGGAGCAGCCTTCAGCGGCCAACTGCTTGAGCACCACAAACAGCTTTTCCACCGCCTGGGGCGTGAGCACCGAGGTGGGCTCGTCCAGGATCAGCACGCGCGGGTCGGTCAGCAGGGCACGGATGATTTCCACGCGCTGCATCTCGCCCACCGACAGGGTGTGCACGGGCCGCGAAGGGTCGATGTCCATGCCGTACTCGGCACCCTTGGACTGGATGCGGCGCGTCACCTCGGCCAGGGACATCGACTTGTCCAGGCCCAGCCACACGTTCTCGGCCACGGTCAGCGTGTCGAACAGGCTGAAGTGCTGGAACACCATGGCGATGCCCAACTGGCGCGCTTCCTGCGGATTACGGATGTAGACCGGCTGGCCGTCGAACAGCACCTGGCCTTCATCGGGCTTGACAGTGCCGTAGATGATCTTCATCAGCGTGGACTTTCCAGCGCCGTTTTCACCCAGCACCGCGTGCACTTCGCCGGGCTGCACCGTCAGCGATACCCCATCGTTGGCCACCACGGCCGGATATCGTTTGGTGATGCCCACCAGCTGCAGTCGCGGTGGCGCGTCACCGGGCGTGGGGAGGGATTGAGGGGATGTCATGCGCGAGATTGTCTCAGTTCAAAAAAATCCTAATAACAAATACTGCGTAACCGCAGATTTGGCGTTGGCTGATAGCTATCTATCTCATAGCAAAAGAGCGGTATTCTTCACGGCCTCACGCAGCCAGGTGCCGGCACTCGAGTGGTGCGTGCGGTCGTGCCACAGCTGGTAGTAGCGCATCTGCGGCAAGGGCACTGGCACCGGCAGGATGGCCAGTGGCAGCTGCGCGGCATAGCGCTCGCAGAACTGGCGCCCGGTGGTCAGCACAAGCAAGCTCGATGCCACCATCTGCGGCATCAGGCCGAAATGGGCGCAGCGCACCGCGATGTTGCGGTGCAGCCCCTGGGCATTGAGGGCTTCGTCGATCACGCCCTTGGCCCCGGGGTGGGTCGGCATCGGGGCGATGTGTTCGGCGTCCAGCCACTCCTCGGCTGTCCAGCCGCGGCGCACGGCCGGGTGCGACTGGCTGACCAGGCACACGGGTTCATCGGAGAACAGCTGGGCCATGCGCAGCTCGGTCGGTGGCTGGGGCCAGTTGCCGATCACCACGTCCACCTCGCCCTGGGCCAGCTGGCCGCTGTAGTCCACGCCCTGGCTCAGCGCCTGGAGTTCCACGGCGCACAGCGGCGCCTGCTTTTTCAGGAGGGCCACCAGCTTGGGCAGGAACTGCGGGTCCAGGTAGTCGCTGGCGGCGATGCGGAAGGTGCGCGCCGAGCTGCGCGGATCGAAGGCCCGCGCATCCGTGAACAGGTGCTCCGCCGACTGCAGGATGGCGGCCGCAGGCTCCAGCATGCGCAGCGCGGCATCGGTGGGCTGCATGCCCCCGCCCGAACGCACCAGGATGGGGTCACCCGACAGGTCCCGCAGGCGCTTGAGCGCCGTGGACACCGCCGGCTGGTGCATGCCCAGACGCACTGCCGCCCGCGATACGCTGCGTTCGGCAATCACCGTATGCAGCACGCGGATCAGGTGCAGGTCAATCTTTTCAAAGGGCGTGGTTTCTCGCATGAAAGAACGATGGGCCGCGAAAGCGACCCAGTATGCCAAGGCGGTGGCGCCCAGGGGGCAGGGATTATTCGGTGGTGTTCAATGCTGCTGCACGGCCTCGCCGGTCAGGGCTGCTTCGTCCAGTTTGGCCTGCCAGTACGCCAGCCGGGCGTTGTGGCGGGCCATGATGGCTGCGTCGATGGCCACCTTGTGGGTGTCGGAGTAATCCTCCATCTCATCCACCAGCTGGAGCATGGTGCGTTCCATCTGCGACATCTGCTCCATCAGCTCTTCCTCGGCGGTCTTCTCGGTCCGCAGGGGATTGGCCAGGGCGGCGATCAGCTTGCTGTGCTTCGGGGTGTCGGCGGTGCGCAGCACCCGGCAGGCTTCATCGTAGGCGGCGCGCACGGTCGTGAACTCTTCCATGCGTTCGTTGAAGCCTTCGTTGAGCACGGCCTTCAGGTGCGCCTCGGCCTGCAGATAGACCTCGTGGCAGCGCTGCACCTCGGCCTCGCGCTGCAGGCGCTCGGCACGGGTGCGCGGGCCTTCCAGGCGGAACAGCACAGCAAACGCCAGCACGGCCGCGGCGCCATACCACAGCAGCCAGTCGGTGGGCACCTGAAAGCCCCCCCAAGCCAATGCCGCCGTGCCTGCCCATGCCCCCAGATAGATCGCCTGGCTCTCCCAGCGCACCTCGCGGGGCACAGGAATGGGGGCCAGTTTGACCAAGGAGTGGAACTGCGTCGGCTCTTTGGGCTCGGGGACCTTGAGCTTGGCGACCCGCTCGGAAACTTCGTCGATGTGAAATTGTGTGGGGGCAGGTTCAGGTTGTGCAGGTGCAGACCAGAACTTGAGGGAACTTTTGGCGCGTCGCAAGAAGTCAGAAAAATTCATGTTGCGGCAAAAGGTCCAGAAAATTGGTGGTGCAGTTTAGCAATTGCAGGGGTGTACAGGCCGCCCAAAGCTCGTTGCACGGAAATTGCTTGGAACTTTTGTATACACATCGGGCCCGCGGTGTGCACCGGCCCTGGCCGGGCGCACTATGGCTGCAATCGCATGGACTACATACGGAAGTCTATATGTCGCGGCAAGACCCGGATGGCTTAATGAACAAAAACACCGTCAAATTGCAAGACTATGTCTCCACGTCCTCTCCATTTCCTGCGTCGCGGCCAGCCCGTGACGCTGCATGACATCCCGCCGGACCGCACCTTGCTGGAGGTGCTGCGCGAAGACCTGCACTGCACCGGCACCAAGGAAGGCTGCGGTGAAGGCGACTGCGGCGCCTGCACCGTGGTGCTGGGCGAGCGCACGCTGGACGCCGACGGCCAGCCCCGGCTGCACTACAAGGCCATCAACAGCTGCATCCGCCTGGCGCATTCGGTCGACGGCATGGCCCTGTGGACCGTGGAGGACCTGGCCCAGGACCCGGACATCCAGCTGCCGGCTGGCCAGCAGCTGCACCCCGTGCAACAGGCCCTGGCCCAGTGCCACGGCACGCAATGCGGCTTTTGCACCCCGGGCTTTGTGATGAGCCTGTTCGGCATGTACCAGAACCACGCCCGCGGCGCGGCGCTGGACCGCCAGGGCGCGCAGGAGGCCCTGTCCGGCAACCTGTGCCGCTGCACCGGCTACCGCCCGATCCTGGAGGCCGCCCGCGACATGGCACAACTGCCCCCGGCCACGGTCGACGCCCCGGCCGTTCTGCAAAAACTGGAGCAGCTGGCGCTTAAGGATGCTGCGATTGAGGCAGAAAACAGCTACCAACGCCCAAGCAGCCTGCGCGAGCTGCTACAACTTCGTGCAGACCACCCCGACGCCCAGATCGTCGCCGGCTGCACCGACGTCGGCTTGTGGGTCACCAAGCAGCACCGCCGCTTCAGCCGGGTGCTGGACGTGACCGCCGCCGCCGAGCTGCGGGCCATTACGCAGACCGAGGGCTGGCTGCGCATCGGCGCCGCCGCCACGCTGGAAGAGGCCTTCGCCGCCCTGCAGGCGCAGTGGCCCCAACTGCACCGCTTTGCCGCGCGCTTTGCCGGCCTGCCCGTGCGCAACAGCGGCACGCTGGGCGGCAACGTGGCCAACGGCTCGCCCATCGGCGACTCCATGCCGCTGCTGATCGCGCTCGGCGCCCAGGTGGTGCTGGCCAGCGTGCGCGGGGGCCGCAGCCTGCCCCTGGAAGCTCTGTACACCGGCTATCGCCAGAACGTCATGGCCCCGGACGAGCTGCTGGTGCGCATCGACGTGCCGCTGCCGCCGCCCGGCAGCGCAACCCGCCACCTGCGCGCCTACAAGGTCAGCAAGCGCCAGGACGATGACATCTCCGCCGTCTGCCTGGTGCTGCAGGTGACCGTCGAGCACGGCGCGGTGACCAGCGCCCGCATCGGCGCCGGCGGCGTGGCGGCCGTGCCCGCCCGCGCCGTGCAGACCGAGGCCGCCCTGACCGGCCAGCCCTGGACTGCCGCCACCGTACAGACCGCCGCGTCCGTGCTGCAGGCGGAGTTCAGCCCCATCTCGGACATGCGGGCCAGCGGCAGCTACCGCAAGCACCTGCTGGCCAGCCTGCTGCAGCGCTTCTGGCTGGAAAGCCAGGGCCAGGCCGGCGCCTCTTTGGAAGACATTCGCGTGGAGGTGAGCGCATGAACGCCCCGGACACCCTGTTGAACACGGCCGCGCAGGGCGCGGTCGGCCAATCCCACCTGCACGAAAGCGCCCGCGCCCAGGTGCTGGGCCAGGCGCCCTACCTGGACGACATGCCCGAGGTGCGCGGCACCCTATATGCCGCCCCCATCCTGTCCCGGGTGGCCCACGGCACGCTGCACGGCGTGGACACGCGCGCGGCCCTGGCCATGCCCGGTGTGCGCGGCGTGGTGCTGGCGGCCGACATTCCCGGCGACCCCATCCTGGCCGCCTTCGGCCATGACGAACCGATTTTTGCGCGGGACCAGGTGCTGTACGTCGGCCAGGTGATCGGCCTGGTCGTGGCCGACAGCGTGATGGCCGCGCGCCGCGCGGCACGCCAGGTCCAGCCGGACATCAGCCCCCTGCCCACCATCCTGACGGTGCAGCAGGCGCTGGAGGCCGAACACTATGTGCTGCCGCCCGTGCATGTGACGCGCGGCGACGCCGATGCCGGCCTGGCGCGTGCGCCCCACCGCCTGCAGGGCACGCTGGAAGTGGGCGGCCAGGAGCACTTCTACCTGGAAGGCCAGATCGCCTATGTGCTGCCCATGGAACAGAACCAGTGGTGGGTCTACTCCAGCACCCAGCATCCGGGCGAGGTGCAGGAATGGGTGGCCCACGCCCTGGGCATCGGCAACCACGCCGTCACCGTGCAGTGCCGCCGCATGGGCGGGGGCTTTGGCGGCAAGGAAACCCAGGCCGGGCACCTGGCCGTGTGGTCGGCCCTGGCGGCGCGCAAGTTCGGCTGCCCGATCAAGCTGCGCCTGGACCGCGACGACGACTTCATGATCACCGGCAAGCGCCACCCGTTCGCCTACAACTGGGACGTGGGCTTTGACGATACGGGCCTGATCACCGGCCTGAAGCTGCAGATGGCCGCCAACTGCGGTTTCAGCGCCGACCTGTCCGGCCCCGTGGCCGACCGCGCCATCTTCCACGCCGACAACGCCTATTTCCTGTCGGACGTGCGCATCAGCTCCTACCGCTGCAAGCTGCACACCCAGAGCCACACGGCCTTCCGCGGCTTTGGCGGACCGCAGGGCGTGATCGTCATCGAGACCATCCTGGGTGACATCGCCCGCACCCTGGGCCTGGACCCGCTGGCCGTGCGCCAGCGCAACTACTACGACGCCGACGCCAGCTCGCCGCGCGCCGTCACCCACTACCAGATGACGGTGGAGGACAACATCCTGCACCCGATGACCAAAAAACTGGAGCAGGATGCGCGCTACCAGCAAAGGCTAGAGGCCATTTCGGCCTGGAATTCCCAGAACCCGGTGCTGCAGCGCGGCCTCGCCATCACGCCGGTCAAATTCGGCATCAGCTTCACGGCCACGCTGTTCAACCAGGCCGGGGCGCTGGTGCATGTCTACACCGACGGCAGCGTGCAGGTGAACCACGGTGGCACCGAGATGGGTCAGGGCCTGAACACCAAGGTGGCCCAGGTGGTGGCCGACGAACTGGGCGTGCCCCTGTCGGCGGTGCAGGTCACCGCCAGCGACACCAGCAAGGTGCCCAACGCCAGCGCCACCGCGGCCAGCAGCGGCACCGACCTGAACGGCCGCGCCGCCCAGTACGCGGCGCGCAAGGTGCGCGGCAACCTGGCGGCCTTCGTCGCCGGGCTGGACGGCTGCGGGGCCGGCGCCGTTAGTTTTGCGGGCGGCCAGATCCACACGCCCCAGGGCGCGCGCGACTTCCGGGCCGTGGTCAAGGAGGCCTATGCCAACCGCATCCAGCTGTGGAGCGATGGCTTCTACCGCACGCCCAAGATCCACTACGACAAGACCACGCTGACCGGGCGCCCCTTCTATTACTTCGCCTATGGCCTGGCCTGCGCCGAGGTGGCCATCGACACGCTGACCGGCGAATCCAAGGTGCTGGCCATCGACGTGCTGTACGACGCCGGCCGCAGCATCAACCCGGCCATCGACATCGGCCAGGTCGAAGGCGGCTTCGTGCAGGGCATGGGCTGGCTGACCACGGAACAGCTGGTCTGGAACGACCAGGGCGTGCTGACCACGCACGCCCCCAGCACCTACAAGATCCCGGCCACGGGCGACATTCCAGAGCACTTCCAGGTCCAGCTCTACCAGGAGCCGAACCGGGAGGACAACGTCGGCGGCAGCAAGGCCGTGGGCGAGCCGCCGTTCATGCTGGCCATCAGCGTCTACGAAGCCCTGCGCCACGCCATCGCCAGCGCGCGCGAACGCCAGGGCAAGCGGGGCGTGGTCCAGTTGCAGGCCCCGGCCACGGCCGAGCATGTGCTGCAGGCCCTGCAGCGCTGAACGCTGCACGCCCACCCCAGCCAGCGTGGTGCGCTGCGGACGCCGCCCTCAGGCCACGGGCCGGCTGACGGCCTGCAGCGTGCTGACCTGCCCCACGGCCACCTGGCAGCGACCGCGGCGCTTGGCCTCGTAGCAGGCCATGTCGGCCCCGCGCACCGCCTCCTGCGGGGCATGGCGCAAGGCATCCACGGCCACCACCCCGACGCTGACGCTGATCCAGTGGCGCTCGCCCCCCCAACTGGGCTGCCAGCGCCACACGGCATCGCACAGGGCCTGGGCCACGCCCTGGGCATGGGCCAGGCTCAGACCCGGCAGCAGCACGGCAAACTCATCCCCGCCCAGCCGCGCGACATCGCCCAGCGGCTGGACGTGGCTGTGCAGCAGACGGCCGATGTGGCGCAGCATCTTGTTGCCCATGTCGCGCGAGGTGACCTCGTTCATCATGCCCAGGTGGTCCACATCGATAAACAGCAGACAGCCCTGGGTGGGCACGCGTGCCACCGCGCTGTCGGCCAGGGCTTTGGGCGGCTGCAGGCTGTCCGTCACCCAGGACTGCAGGCTCCACATGAAGGCCTCGCGGTTCGGCAGGCCGGTGAGCCCGTCGCGCCAGGCATGGGCCTCGACCGGCCAGGAGGGCACGCTGCGCCCCTGGCGCCAAGGCAGACGCAGGCGCCAGACCGTGCTGTCCGGGGCGCGATCGGGGGTCCAGGCCAGCACCTCCACCCACACCCAGTCGCTGTCCTTCTTGCGCAATTGCACCAGCCCCTCGAAGCCGCCCAGGTCGACCAGGGCATGGCGCACCGCCGCCAGCGCCTGCGGGTTCTCAAACAGCTGGTCCAGCGCCAGCACCGCCCCTTCCGAGGGGAAATAGCCCAGGATCACGCCCACCTGCGGCGTCGCCACCTGGACCCGCCCGTCCTGCTCCAGCAGCATGGCCACCGGCACGGTGTCCAGCATGGCCAGCGTGCCGGCCACGGGCGGGGTGTCAGCCTCGGCCACCGCGCCGCCGGGCTCGCCGTGGCGGTGGG
>NZ_JAZHFR010000160.1:0-2431 GCF_036541385.1 Comamonas sp. GCA5
CACCGCCCAGGCGGCCACCACCGGCCGCATCCTGGTGGGCTTCGGCGCCGGTGGGCGGCGGCGATCTGGTGGCCCGCCTGCTGGCCGACCGCCTGACCGAGCGCAGCCACAAGGCCAGCAACTACATCGTCGAGAACAAGCCCGGCGCCGCCGGCAAGCTGGCGGTGGATGCGCTGCGCCAGGCGCCGGCCGACGGCAGCACCTTGCTGCTGGCGCCGCTGGTGACGCCGGTGCTGTCGCAGCTGGTGTTCCGCAACCCCGGCTATGACCCGGGCAAGGACATGAAGCCCGTGGGCCTGGTGGCGCACTTCCAGTTCGCCCTGGCGGTGCCTGCCAGCCACCCGGCCAAGGACATCCCCGGCTTTGTGGCCTGGCTCAAGGCCCACCCCAAGCTGGCGAACTACGGCAGCCCCAGTCAGGGCAGCCTGCCGCACTTCTTTGGCCTGCTGCTGGGCAAGGCCGCGGGCGTGGACTTCCTGCACGTGCCCTACAAGGGCGGGACGGCCATGATCAACGACCTGATTGGCGGCCAGCTCAGCGCCGGCATCAACACGGTGCAGGAGCTGCTCAAGCAGCACGAGGCCGGCAAGCTGCGGGTGCTGGGCGTGTTCTCCACGCACCGCGTGGAGCAACTGCCCCACGTGCCTACCTTTGCCGAATCGGGCTTCCCCGAGGTGCAGGGCAGCGGCTGGTACAGCCTGTGGACGACGGCCCGCACGCCGGACGCCACCATCCAGCGCCTGAACCAGGCCCTGGGCGAGGTGCTGCAGGAAAAGCCGGTGCAGCAGCGGATGCACGACTGGGTGCTGGAGCCGCAGCACAGCCAGCCCCACGAGCTGGAGCAACTGCGCCAGGCCGACATCGCCAAGTGGCGCCCCATCCTGGCCGCCTCCGGCTTTGTGGCCGACTGAGCGCCGCCCGTCTTTTTTGATCCCGATCTGCCGACCATGAGCACTGCCACCACCGCGCCCAACATCGTCTTCATCCTGGCCGACGACCTGGGCTATGCCGACCTGAGCGTCTACGGCCAGCGCAACTACACCACCCCGCACCTGGACCGGCTGGCCGGCGAAGGCGTGCGCTTCACCCAGGCCTATGCGAATTCGGCCGTCTGCTCGGCCACGCGGCTGGCGCTGATCACTGGCCGCTACCAGTACCGCCTGGCGGCGGGGCTGGAGGAACCCATTCCCAGCAATGCCGCGAACATCGGCCTGCCGCCGGAGCACCCCACGCTGCCCTCGTTGCTGAAGGCAGCGGGCTACGACACGGCGCTGATCGGCAAGTGGCACCTGGGCCGCCCGCCAGCCTTCGGCCCGCTGCACAGTGGCTACGACCGCTTCTTCGGCAACCTGGGCGGGGTGGTGGACTACTTCACCCACAAGAACGGCGTGGGCGACGACCTGGCGCCGGACCTGTACGAGGGCACGGTGCCGGTCGAGCGCACCGGCTACTACACCTATGTGCTGGCCGACGAGGCCGAGAAGTACGTGCGCGAACGGGCGACGCAAGCGAATCCCTTCTTCCTGTCCCTGCACTTCACGGCGCCGCACTGGCCCTGGGAAGGGCCGCACGACGAGGCGGTGTCGCGCCAGCTCAAGGACCTGTTCCACTACGACGGCGGCACGCAGCGCACCTATGGCGAGATCGTCCAGGCCCTGGACGCGGCCGTGGGCCAGGTGCTGCACGCGCTGGAGGCCACGGGCCAGGCCGAGAACACCATCGTCGTCTTCACCAGCGACAACGGCGGCGAGCGCTTTTCGGACACCTGGCCCTTTGTCGGCCAGAAGACCGAGCTGCTGGAAGGCGGCCTGCGCGTGCCCACCTTGCTGCGCTGGCCGGCGCGCCTGCAGCCCCAGGTGCAGACCCAGGTGACGGCCACCATGGACTGGCTGCCCACGCTGTTGGCCGCGGCCCAGGCCCCGGTGGATGGGCAGTACCCCAGCGACGGCGTGAACCTGCTGCCGGTGCTGCAGGGGCAGCAGCCCGTGCACCCCCGCCAGCTGTTCTGGCGCTACAAGTCGCAGTCGCAGCGGGCGCTGCGCGATGGGGACTGGAAGTACCTGAAGATCAACGAGCACGAATTCCTGTTCCACGTGGTGGACGACCCGCGCGAGCGCGCCAACCTGCGCGAGCGCCAGTCCGAGGTCTTTGCCCGCCTGAAGGCCGCGTGGGAGCTGCGCAACCAGGACTTTCTGGAGATCACCCCGCAGACCTTCACGCACGGCCTTACGCCCGACATCCAGGCCGACCGCTACGTGCCCAGCCGCCTGGCGCGGCACGTGCGCAAGTAGGCCGGCCACCTCCCCCCGCGGGTGGGGTCCGGGCCTGCGCGCATCGCCGTTGCCGTCCACGGCGGCCGACCGTGTGGGGCCCGCCAAGTTGGCGGGCATGGGGTGGGGCACGCCGCTCCGCCGTCCCGGTGTGGTCGGGC
>NZ_JAZHFR010000161.1:0-2418 GCF_036541385.1 Comamonas sp. GCA5
TCAGCATGGCAACTCCTTGGCACGGGATTGCCATGTTGCCAGAACTGCTTGCAGTACCTCTCGGCCATGCAGCAACGGACGCTTGTTTTTAAGCAGCCAATCGTCCGGGACCCGACAGTTATGCACGGGGTAAAACCTGCACAAGGCACGCATCTTTTTCCAATTTGCGCTGGGTGCTGGTATGGGGTATTTGGGCCGCCGTCATATCGGCCTGCCACAGCTGAACAATTTCTTTTTCATCCGCACGGATGTAGTCATCCATCAAAAAGTCAATCTGTGCGCCGGAAAAATGCTGTAACACCAAAGGGCCTGCGGGGTAGCGGGCATGCGGCCCGGTGGCGGCAGGTGGGCCATCCACAATGACCAGCACGCGCAATCCCGTAGGTGGGTATTGCTGCGCCAAGGCAGCTAAAGCCGCTTGGCAGGCGTAGTAAGGATAGGTGTTGCCGTTCTGCGCTTTCCAGTCCTGCAAAGGCGTGTGGTGCAGTTGCACCCTTTGTGCCAACTGCGCCTGTTGCAGCATGTCCAGCGTTTGCTGGTAGTACTGCGGCAAGTGGTCAAACGATGCAAAACCCACCGGTGGCTTGCCTGTTTGCTGCCTTGATGCCAGCTTGCTCAAAGCTTTGGCAATCACTACGGTAGAAATGCCTGAGCCAAATTCAATCACTACGTCGTAATTGTTTTGCTCCAGCAAACTGACCATATACAAAGAGAAGTCCGGGCTGACGGGCCAACTGTGACTTTCAGCATTGGCCGTGGGCAGTTCACCGGTGCGCCAGTAATTTTCCAACCCTGTAAACGCTTGGATTTGTCGGGTGGCATTGGTAATTTCATTTTTCAGGCTGGCATCCAAAGATTTGCGCACGCGGATCAATTCATCGGCTTGCGACTTGAACAACGCTTGCCAATCTGCCTTGTATGCAATCAGCGTTTGCAGCTGTTCTTGCACTTGGATGGCTCGTTCCAAATCAGCTTTTAGTGCTTGATGGGCTTGCGCTTGCTGCTCTCGTTTTTTGAGCAATTCAGCATTGTGCTGCGTGGCCTGCTGGAGCTGGGCTTGCAGCGTTTGCTGCGCCTGAATGGCCGCTTGCTTGGCTTGGCTTTCTGCCGCATGCGCCTGCGTGATTTTGGCCAAATCAGCCTCTAGTGCTTGATGGGCTTGCGCTTGCTGCTCTCGTTTTTTGAGCAATTCAGCATTTTGCTGCGTAGCCTGCTGGAGCTGGGCTTGCAGCGTTTGCTGCGCCTGAATGGCGGCTTGCTTGGCTTGGCTTTCGGCCGCATGCGCTTCCAAGGCTTGTATGGTAGCGCTGCGGTAGTCGCGCACCAACAAGGCATATGCAATAGCGGGGTGGCGAGTGGGCTGCAGTGCAAGCTGAACAAAATCCGGCAACAAGCCGGTCAACTCTGCCAGGCCTGTGCCGGGTATGGGGTGTGCGTGGTTTGCTGTAAGCAGCACACGCGCCACGACCACATCGACCTGCGCCAGTGCAAAAGCGGCATCTTTTACCAAGGTGGCAGCGGGCAAGCAGTCCAATATCAGCCATTGGTTGGGGCGTTGCGGCGGCAGTACCTCAGCCAGACTGGTAGCTTGGCGCTGGCTTGCCTGCACCTGGTGCACATTCGGCCAAAGTTGCTGCACTACTTCGGCGGGTACTAGCCCGCTTTCTGCAGCCAGGCTGCTGATGTAAAACGCCACCTCTCCATCTTCTGCCGCCACGACAGCATGCAACAAGCTGGCATTCGCGAAATTACCCGCGGCCTGCAGGCGCTGCAAGGCGGAAAATTGCTGAGGGTCGGCCTCTACTAGAGTAGCAGGCGTCGCATGGGCACCAAGCCATTGCGCCCACGCGCTTTTTCCATTGCCTGCGCCCACCAAAGTGATATGGCTGGGCGGCATGTAATCCCGCAAAAAATCCAGCATAGGCGGCAGTGTGCTGATGGTGCTGTTCATATGCAGGCAAGCGTGGGGTTCAAATTAGTTGTGGCCATGAATGGGCGGTTACCGGCGTGCTTTGCGGAACGCTTTGGCCTCACCCAATAATGCCCATGGCATGGCCACCCAACCACCTAGCGATTTAGAGTTGGCAATCATGCGCGCGCCCAGCCGGTACGACAGGTGCTGCTTCACGCGCTCAGCCTCATGGGCATCACGGTATTGCGCAATGGGCGGCAGCTTTTGATTGGCACGTGCGGCCTGGTCTTGCTTAAAACGTCTCAATTCTGCATTCAGCGCAAATGGCATGCGCAGCCAGCCACCCACAGACCGCGACTGGGCAATCATGGTGGCACCCAGGCGGTAAGTGTCGGGTCCCGGATGATTACGCACGTTCTTGACGAATAAATCAGGAGCTTTCATCTTCCATTTTTTGAGTGCTTGGACTGGGGCTTCATGCCCCAGTGCCTTTTGTGGCAAGTGGT
>NZ_JAZHFR010000162.1:0-2403 GCF_036541385.1 Comamonas sp. GCA5
CGGGCCGGCGTCGCTTTGGGCCTGGGCGGCTTCGCGCTCGGCCTGCAGCGCCTGCTCGGCGCGGCGGCGTTCCAGGGCCTGCTGGTACTGGGCTTCCTGCTGGGCGCGCTCTTCCGGGGTCGGGGCGGGCAGCACCTCCTTGCCGCTCTGGCTGGGCGCGCAGGGGGTGCCGGTGTAGGTGATGCGCCCCTGGGCATCGGTGCAGCGGAACACCTGGGCCTGGGCGGGCCCGGCGATCCAGGCGCCCGCCAGGGCGCACAGCAGTGCCACGCCAGGGCGGCGGAACAGCGAAGCGGCAGGTGGGCACATTGACATAGATCGAACTTTCACCTGGAAACCCGGCGAGGGCAACAGAGAAGCACGGCATCTGCTGTCAGTGCGATGCCTTGCAGGGGTGTCGGTCAATGGTATCGTCAAGCGCTGGATGTGATGTTGTTTATGAATCTCTGCACGGCGCGCGGCCGTGCAGGGGCAGGAGTTTTCGCGTATGGCCGACAAGCCCACCCCCAGCAATTCCCGATCCGAAGCACCCCCGGCCGAGCACGGCAAGCGCAAAGCCGCCGCCGGCGATGTGGCGGTGGGCCAGGATGCCAAGTCGATCGAGCAGTTCGTGGCCGGCCAGGCCACGCAGGCGGCGCAAAAGCGCCGGGTGGCCGCGGTGCTGAGCGTGCTGGACGCGCCGGGTACCGACAAGGAACGTGCCAAGGCGCTGCGTGCGCTGCTGGAAGGCTCCGACCCCGACGACCAGAAGGCGCTGCGCAAGGCCTTGAACAAGCTGGACGGCACCGGCAAGAAGGAGCCGCGCCCCAACCCGGACGAGGAGCTGGCCAAGGACTGGAAGGAGGGCGGCTATCCGTATGCCAACCTGCTGCGCCGCTCGGTCTATGAAAAGGAAAAGTTCCGCCTGCAGGTGGAGCTGCTGAAGTTGCAGGCCTGGGTCAAGGAGACCGGCCAGCGCGTGGTCATCGTTTTCGAAGGGCGCGACGCGGCCGGCAAGGGCGGCAGCATCAAGCGTTTCATGGAGCACCTGAACCCCCGCGGTGCGCGCGTGGTGGCGCTGGAAAAGCCCTCGCCGACCGAGCAGGGCCAGTGGTACTTCCAGCGCTACGTGCAGCACTTGCCCACGGCGGGCGAGATCGTGCTGCTGGACCGCAGCTGGTACAACCGCGCCGGCGTGGAGCGCGTGATGGGCTTTTGCACGGACGCGCAGTACCGCCAGTTCATGCAGGATGCGCCGCAGTTCGAGCGCATGCTGGTCAACAGCGGCGTGCATGTGATCAAGTTCTGGTTCAGCGTCAGCCGCAAGGAGCAGCGCCGCCGCTTCAAGGAGCGCGAGACGCACCCGCTCAAGCAGTGGAAGCTCAGCCCCATCGACCAGGCTTCGCTGGACAAGTGGGACGACTACACGCGCGCCAAGGAGGCGATGTTCTTCGAAACCGACACCGCCGATGCGCCCTGGACGGTGATCAAGAGCGACTGCAAGAAGCGCGCGCGCCTGAACGCCATGCGCTATGTGCTGCACAAGCTGGCCTACAAGAACCGCGACCTGGAGAAGGTGGGCAAGCTGGACTCGCTGATCGTCGGCCGCGCCTCGGCCGTGTACGAGCGCGGCGAAAAAGCCGCGAACTGAGAGACTGCGAAAACAAGAGCGGCTGGCGCATGCTCTGCAAACATTTCAATGGGTTAAGCCTTTGAAATGCCCGCGGGTCAAGCGCGGTCAGCTATCAACTTTTTCCAACCACCCACAGCACCGGCCACGGTGCTGTTTGTTTTGGTGCGCGGCGGTACAGGGTCAGCGCAGCGTGCCGTTCAGCTGCGCAAAGTAGGCCTGCAGCTCGGCGATCGCCTGGCGCACCTTGGCGGGCTGGGCATCGCGCTGTGGCGTCACGGCCCAGATGTCGAGCAGGCCCATCTCCCAGTCGGGCAGCAGGCGCACCAGGTGGCCGTCGCGCACGCGGTCGGCCACGTCGATGGCGGACAGCAGGGCCACGCCCAGGCCGGCCTCGCACAGCTCCTGCACGGCCATCTGGTGGTTGCTGTGCAGGTGCGGCAGCAGCTGCAGGCTGTACAGCGCCTGCGTGTCGCGGTGGCGCCACTGCAGGGTGCGCAGGGCATCGCCGGAACGGTGCAGGGCCAGCCAGTGCGCGCTGCTCAGCTGTTCCGGGTGCTGCAGCGGCTGTGGCTGCGCGGCCACCCAGCGCGGCGCGGCGCACAGCCAGTTGGGGGTGCTGGCCAGCTTGCGCGCCACCCAGGTCGAGTCGGGCAGGTGGCCAAAGCGCAGGGCCACGTCCACCCGCGCCTGGATCAGGTCGATGGTGGCGTCGTCCAGCAGCAGGCCCAGGCGCAGCTGCGGAAAGCGCGCCAGCCAGGCGCCCAGGGCCGGGGCCGCATGCCGGGCAAAGC
>NZ_JAZHFR010000163.1:0-2280 GCF_036541385.1 Comamonas sp. GCA5
GCCGAAGCCGGCCACGCCCGGCCGCGGGCCCGCGCAGCCCCTGGTTCCGGATCACCCCGGGGCGTGTGGTGGGGCTGCTGATCCTGGCCGTCCTCAGCGTGGCACTGCCCGGCTTGGGGGCGCTGGTGCTGCTGTTTGCCATCATCAACGCCGTGCGCCGCGGCATTCGCTCGGCCAGCGAATCGGCCTGACATGCCCGCGCGGGCCGCTGCGGTGGTCCGTCCCAGGCACAATCCGTGCCTTCTTTGTTTTGCCTGGGCCACCACCGTGGCGGCCGGCACCGAACCCCTTTGCTATGAACGTTGACCTGAAGATCCTGGATGCGCGCCTGCGCGAGAACATGCCCGCCTATGCCACCCCTGGCAGCGCCGGCCTGGATTTGCGCGCCTGCATCGACGCGCCGATCACGCTGGAGCCCGGCCAGTGGCAGCTGATTCCCACCGGCATGGCCATCTACCTGAAGGACCCGGGCTACGCCGCCATGATCCTGCCGCGCTCGGGCCTGGGTCACAAGCACGGCATCGTGCTGGGCAATCTGGTCGGCCTGATCGACTCCGACTACCAGGGCCAACTGATGGTCAGCGCCTGGAACCGTTCGCCCACCGCCTTCACCCTGCAGCCCATGGACCGCCTGGCCCAACTGGTGGTCGTGCCCGTGGTGCAGCCCACGTTCAACCTGGTGGACGAATTCGAAGCCGTGTCCGAGCGCGGCGAAGGCGGCTACGGCTCGACCGGCAAGCAGTAAGCCCCGGCGCGGCGACCCAGCGGCCTCGGTCTTTGGGCGAGGTGCGGTGGCCCCGGACTGCGCCCCGAATGCCCGGCGGCGCTGGTCCGGTTTGGGGGAAACCGTCTGTGCAGACGGGCATGAGCGCAGCGGCAGCGCTCATTCTTTTGTGCGCAAGTGTGAGGGCCGTCGTCCCGGCTGCGGGCGGCTGCGTTGAAACTCCGAACACATGGGGCTGCGGCATGGGCCGAGCCGCCCGCTCTGCGGCCCCGCGTGTCCCGCCCACGTGACCCGGAGTTTTTATGCATCCTCTTTCCCATTGGCCCCGTCTTGCCGCTGTCGCCAGCGTAGCGTTGTTGCTGAGTGCCTGCGCCGGCTATCCCGGCCAGCCCGGCCATGGCTATCCCCGCACGACCTATCCCACGGCCCCGCAGCCGGTGACCAGCTACCCGGTGCCGGCCTATCCCGCCACCAGCTACCCGGTCCAGCAGGGCGGCGGCATGTACGGCCAGATGGCCTATGGCCAGATCGCCCACATCGAGACCGTGCGCGTGCAGGATTCCAGCGGCATTGGTGCGGGTGGGGCGATCGTCGGCGGTGTGGTCGGCGGGGTGCTGGGGCGCCAGGTCGGCAAAGGCACGGGCCGTGACTTGGCGACGATTGCGGGCGTGGTCGGCGGTGCGCTGGCCGGCAATGCGGTGCAAAACAACATGGGGGGCAGCGTGCGCGACATCTACCGCGTGACCGTGCAGCTGCAGGACGGCAGCCAGCGCAGCTTTGACTACCCCAACCCACCGCCTTTCCGCATCGGCGACAACGTGCGCGTGGACGGCAATCAGATCTACCGCTGATCCGGTGCCACTGGCACGGGCCTGTGGGTCCGCGTCCGCAGCACTGCATTTTCACAATATAGAGCAGCCAGTGCAGTGGCTGTGCGCGTCCCAGGCCGAAAACCTTCGGCCTGCCGGCGGCGGATCTGCCGTTGGAGTGGACTCTCGAATCCATAGCTGCTAACGCACAGCCAGCAAGCGCTGTAAGCCAAAATCATGCTGAATTTCTGGCTTCAGTGCGACGCAGGCCGTGTGGCCTCCGTGGCCACGGCCGGCAGGCACAGGCGCATGCGCAGCCCGCCCAGGGGCGCGCTGTCGGCCTGCACCGAACCGCCATAGGTCTGGGCCAGTTCCCGCACGATGTCCAGGCCCAGGCCGGCGCCGGGGCGCTGTTCATCCAGGCGCTCGCCCCGCTCGAAGATGCGCTGGCGCTCGGCGGGGGCAATGCCGGGGCCATCGTCGTCCACGGTGAAGCACAGCAAGTCGCCGTCGCGCTGCACGCCCAGCTGCACCTGGCTGCGCGCCCATTTGCCGGCGTTGTCCAGCAGATTGCCCAGCATCTCGAACAGGTCCTGGGCCTCGCCCCGGAAGGCCAGTCCCGGTGCGGCCTCGCCCACCTGCACAAACTGCACCGAGCGCGCCGCGTGCAGGCGCTGCATGGTGCGCAGCAGGGCCTGCATCGGCCCCCTGTCACCGGCGTGCGCCAGGCCGGTGGCGCCGGATGGC
>NZ_JAZHFR010000164.1:0-2246 GCF_036541385.1 Comamonas sp. GCA5
GCGCGGGGACTTTGGCCTTGGGGCACAACCATCCCGCAGTGATTGAAAGCATTCAAACCACGCTGGCCAGCGGGTTGCCCTTGCATACGCTGGATTTGACGACGCCCCTCAAAGACGCGTTCACCGAAGCCTTGCTGGAACAATTGCCCGGCGGCAAAGACGCATATTGCCTACAGTTTTGTGGCCCATCGGGCGCGGATGGAACTGAAGCCGCCATCAAACTGGCCAAGACCTTTACCGGCCGCAGCTCGGTGATTAGCTTTTCTGGCGGTTACCACGGCATGACGCATGGTGCTTTGGCCATGACGGGCAATCTGTCTGCCAAAAATGCGGTGCATGGCTTGATGCCCGGCGTGCAATTCATGCCCTACCCCCATGAATACCGCTGCCCACTGGGTATTGGCAGTGAAGCAGGCGTCGATGCTTTGACCTATTACTTCGAAAACTTTATCGAAGACGTAGAAAGCGGCGTGACCAAGCCTGCGGCAGTGATTTTGGAAGCCATCCAAGGCGAAGGCGGTGTGGTGGTTGCACCCACCAAGTGGTTGAAAAAAATCCGCGAAGTGACCGAAAAGCACGGCATCGTATTGATCTTGGACGAGGTGCAAGCAGGCTTTGCACGCTCGGGCAAGATGTTTGCGTTTGAGCATGCGGGCATTGAGCCTGACGTCATCGTCATGTCCAAAGCCGTGGGTGGTAGCTTGCCACTGGCGGTGCTGGGCATTAAGCGCAAGTTCGATGCATGGCAGCCTGCAGGCCACACCGGCACGTTCCGCGGCAACCAGATGGCCATGGGCACGGGCATTGCCACATTGAAGGCCATTCGTGATCAAAACCTGGCCCAAAACGCCCAAGAGCGTGGCGATTTCCTGCAAGCCGAACTGAAGAAAATGGCGACGGAATTCCCCTGCATTGGGAATGTGCGTGGTCGTGGCCTCATGCTGGGCATTGAAATTGTGGACGAGAGCCAGTCCCCAGACCATATGGGGTCCTTGCCTGCCGATGCCAAGCTGGCAGCGGCCATTCAAACGGCGTGCTTTAACAACCAGTTGCTGCTGGAAAAGGGCGGGCGCAATGGCACGGTGATTCGTTTGCTGTGCCCATTGATCATTACGCAGGCCGAGTGCGAAGAGGTCCTGGTGCGCTTCAAGCGTGCATTGGCTGAAGCGCTGGTTGCGGTACGGGGCGCATAAGCATGGTGGATTTTTCTGAACACCGCCAAGCACTGCTGTGCAACGATGCCGCATCGATTGCCGACTACAAACAGGCCATGGCGCAAGCCACTGAGGCCGTGGCTGCCTGGCTGCAAAACGACAAGATGTACACGGGCGGCAGCATCAAGGAACTGCGCAGCACGATTGCATTCACCCCCTCGAAAGAGGGCATGGGCGTGCAACCAGCGCTGCAGCGCATGGTCGAGCTTTTCTTAAACAAGAGCCTGAAAGTGCACCACCCGCACTCGCTCGCGCATTTGCACTGCCCGACGATGGTGGCCAGCCAGATTGCCGAGGTGCTGATCAACGCCACCAACCAGTCCATGGACTCGTGGGACCAAAGCCCGGCGGGTTCGTTGATGGAAGTGCAGCTCATCAACTGGCTGCGTGGGAAAGTGGGCTATGGCGCAGGCAATGCCGGTGTCTTTACCTCGGGCGGCACCCAGTCCAACCTGATGGGCGTGCTGCTGGCGCGCGATGCGTGCATTGCCAAGCACTGGAAGGATGAGCAAGGCCAGCCTTGGTCGGTACAGCGCGACGGCATTCCTGCGGAGGCTCTGCGCAACGTCAAAGTCATCTGTTCGGAGAACGCACACTTCTCCGTGCAAAAGAACATGGCCATGATGGGCATGGGCTTTCAGTCCGTGGTGACCGTTCCGGTGGATGCCGATGCGCGCATGGACATGGATGCGCTGGCGCACACCATGGCGCGCCTGCAAGCCGAAGGCAAGATCGTGGCGTGCGTGGTGGCCACAGCAGGCACGACCGATGCGGGTGCCATTGACCCCCTGCCGCAAGTGCGTGCCATCAGCGCGCAATATGGCGCGTGGATGCACGTGGATGCGGCTTGGGGTGGTGCGTTGATTCTTTCGCAGCAGCACCGCGATCTGCTGGCAGGCCTGGAGTTGGCGGACTCGATCACGCTGGACTTTCACAAGCATTTCTTCCAAAGCATATCGTGTGGTGCGTTCTTGCTCAAAGACGAAGCGAACTACCGCTTCATGCACTACGAGGCGGAGTATCTGAACTCGG
>NZ_JAZHFR010000165.1:0-2246 GCF_036541385.1 Comamonas sp. GCA5
GCGCGGGGACTTTGGCCTTGGGGCACAACCATCCCGCAGTGATTGAAAGCATTCAAACCACGCTGGCCAGCGGGTTGCCCTTGCATACGCTGGATTTGACGACGCCCCTCAAAGACGCGTTTACCGAAGCCTTGCTGGAACAATTGCCCGGCGGCAAAGACGCATATTGCCTGCAGTTTTGTGGCCCATCGGGCGCGGATGGAACTGAAGCCGCCATCAAACTGGCCAAGACCTTTACCGGCCGCAGCTCGGTGATTAGCTTTTCAGGCGGTTACCACGGCATGACGCATGGCGCTTTGGCCATGACGGGCAATCTGTCTGCCAAAAATGCGGTGCATGGCTTGATGCCCGGTGTGCAATTCATGCCTTACCCCCATGAATACCGCTGCCCACTGGGTATTGGCGGTGAAGCAGGCGTCGATGCCTTGACCTATTACTTCGAAAACTTTATCGAAGACGTGGAAAGCGGCGTGACCAAGCCTGCGGCAGTGATTTTGGAAGCCATCCAAGGCGAAGGCGGTGTGGTGGTTGCGCCCACCAAGTGGCTGAAAAAAATCCGCGAAGTGACCGAAAAGCACGGCATCGTATTGATCTTGGACGAGGTGCAAGCTGGCTTTGCACGCTCGGGCAAGATGTTTGCGTTTGAGCATGCGGGCATTGAGCCTGACGTCATCGTCATGTCCAAAGCCGTGGGTGGTAGCTTGCCACTGGCGGTGCTGGGCATTAAGCGCAAGTTCGATGCATGGCAGCCTGCAGGCCACACCGGCACCTTCCGCGGCAACCAAATGGCCATGGGCACGGGCATTGCCACATTGAAGGCCATTCGTGATCAAAACCTGGCCCAAAACGCCCAAGAGCGTGGCGATTTCCTGCAAGCCGAACTGAAGAAAATGGCGGAGGAATTCCCCTGTATTGGCAATGTGCGTGGTCGTGGCCTCATGCTGGGCATTGAAATTGTGGACGAAAGCCAGCCCCCAGACCACATGGGTTCCCTGCCTGCCGATGCCAAACTTGCAGCGGCGATTCAAACGGCGTGTTTCAACAACCAATTGCTGCTGGAAAAGGGTGGCCGCAATGGCACGGTGATTCGTTTGCTGTGCCCATTGATCATTACCCAAGAAGAGTGTGAAGAGGTGCTGGTGCGCTTTAAGCGCGCGGTGGCTCAAGCGCTGGTAGCGGTACGGGGCGCATAAGCATGGTGGATTTTTCTGAACACCGCCAAGCACTGCTGTGCAACGATGCGGCATCGATTGGCGACTACACACAGGCCATGGCGCAAGCCACGCAGGCCGTGGCTGCTTGGTTGCAAAACGACAAGATGTACACGGGCGGCAGCATCAAAGAGCTGCGCCGCGCGATTGCGTTTAACCCCTCTAAAGAAGGCATGGGCGTACAGCCCGCGCTGCAGCGCATGGTGGAGCTTTTTCTGAACAAAAGCTTGAAAGTGCACCACCCCCATTCGCTGGCGCATTTGCACTGCCCCACCATGGTGGCAAGCCAGATTGCCGAGGTGCTGATCAACGCCACCAACCAGTCCATGGACTCGTGGGACCAAAGCCCTGCGGGATCGCTGATGGAAGTGCAGCTCATCAACTGGCTGCGCGAGAAAGTGGGTTATGGCGCAGGCAATGCCGGCGTTTTCACCTCGGGCGGCACGCAGTCGAACCTGATGGGTGTGCTGCTGGCGCGTGATGCTTGCATTGCCAAGCACTGGAAAGACGAGAACGGCCAGCCATGGTCCGTACAGCGCGATGGCATTCCGGCGGATGCCATGCGCAACGTCAAAGTCATCTGTTCGGAGAACGCGCACTTTTCGGTGCAAAAGAACATGGCCATGATGGGCATGGGCTTTCAGTCCGTGGTGACCGTGCCGGTGGATGCCGATGCACGCATGGACATGCAAGCGTTGGCGCACACCATGGCGCGCTTGCAAGCTGAAGGCAAGATCGTGGCGTGTGTGGTGGCTACGGCGGGAACGACCGATGCAGGCGCGATTGACCCGCTGCCGCAAGTGCGTGCCATCAGCGCGCAATATGGCGCGTGGATGCACGTGGATGCTGCTTGGGGCGGTGCGTTGATTCTGTCGCAGCACCACCGCGACATGCTGGTGGGCATGGAGCTGGCCGACTCGATCACGCTGGACTTTCACAAGCATTTCTTCCAAAGCATATCGTGTGGTGCGTTCTTGCTCAAAGACGAAGCGAACTACCGCTTCATGCACTACGAGGCGGAGTATCTGAACTCGG
>NZ_JAZHFR010000166.1:0-2163 GCF_036541385.1 Comamonas sp. GCA5
AGTGGACCATGCCCATCCGGGATTGGAAGGCTGCGCTGACCCGCTTTACCATTGAGTTCGGAGACCGCATCTCCGTCAATTGAAGTCCGAACCGTTTACACAAAAATTCGGACACGCCCTGCACTCAATTGCAAATCCTTCCAGCCTAGAATCTTCCATTTCAGGAGACGTTGCCAGATCGCAAGTCCTCAGCGTCCGTGTAGAGCCGCACATCTAGGTGGCTTTGCAGTGGGCTGTCTAGCGTGAAATGCGCAGCCTTGCCAACATGACCGAGGTCATGGTCGTGACCTACTGAGGAGCGCAAGGTTACCCCTTGGAAGGCGTGCCCGGCGAGACGTTGTCGACAACACGAGCCTGCGAGGGAATGCGGCATGATTGAACGATGCCCTGCACAACTGGCCCAGCCAGCGGTGCCGCACTGTCCGAAAAAACTTGACCACGACACTTGAACGTGCACATGACAGCATTGTCATTTCTGCGTTGGTGTTTTGTCGGAGACGAATTTCTACACTTGAGCCATCTTCTCCTCCTAGGTGCATTGCAGCTTTAAGGAGAGTGTTCTTAACTGAAAAAAGGATGGTTTCCATGTCACAACGTCGTCTCACTTGGTCTTCTTTGATTGCTGCTGCAGCAGCAACAGCGGCATTGGGTATGCCCGGCATGGCCGCAGCCAGTGGCTATTGGCATCCGGCAAACAATGAAGCAGGTGTCACCACGCACCCCGACCATTTCAAGAGCAGCAAGACGCGTGCTGAGGTCCGTGCTGAGGCTGAAGCTGCCATGCGTCAACAAGGCGGTCTTTCTCGCTTCAATGCGAATAGTTATCCGGCCCCTGTACAAGCCAATGGTCCGGGAAAAACTCGCCAGCAAGTCATTGACGAATTGGTGAATGAGACGCCTGCTGCGCGCGCGGAGCGAGAAAGCATGTGGAGGAACTGAGCGAGGATTTGTGATCGCGAAGTCATCTGATATCGCGATCACTTACTTTTTGCCCGTTCCGGTGGACGCAGCGCTTATCGACTTGTTCAGATTTCTGAGATGCGCTCGCCAGGCCGCAGGCGCACGATGGTTCCTACCGCCACGGCAGCGGTCTGCATGCGCCGCCATTGCCCGTCGGCTTGCTGTACCTCGGCCATCCTGCGGCGTCAGGTCTATAAGGCTCTTGATAGCGTTGCGAGCACAGTCCACGGCCCGGGCTTCAATGAGCTTGGCAATGGCATACAGTGCCATCACCATCGCTGCCTCAGGCCATTGACCCATCGACCCGGGAGACTCGTGCTTCTCTTGGAAGCGTCACCGCGCCTTCTCGCAGGCTTCGGGTATAGGAAAACATCCCTAGCCCGCTCGGAGCAGCGACTGGGTGCAGTGCAATGACGCCCAGCATTCAGTCATCGGAGGGGCCCTGTAATCAGCCCGGCGGGCCCAAGTTCAGCCCCTTCGCTTTCAGCGTCGATGGCGGGGGCGCGGTTTCCTCGGGGTTCTGCACTTCAAGCGCAGCGCCTGGCGATCTCTCAGTCTTTTGGTCAAGCGCCGGCTGTACTTGGTTCGCACATCCAGTGGGGGATGGAGTTTCAGCCACAGATGCCGCAGTCTCCAAAATACGAACACGGAGATCAACAAGCTGATCCATATCCAGAACAGCTTGGCAAAAAGCCCATCCTGGGCCACCTGCAATGACATGGATTGCTTCTCTTGCCAGACCTTGACAGGAACACGTGAAGCGCCGAGACGGTGGACCGTGCCCGCCATTGCGATGTCGCAACACTGGACGAGCAACGTTAGGCGCAGGAAGTGGAATCGCCACCCGATATCTCGGAACGGGGATTCCATGCGCCTTTCGTGTTACTTCAGCGTGAAGCGGACGGAAGCGACGGATTTGCCCGCCTTGGAGACTGCGACCACGGCTTTGGTACCGGCAGGGACTTTGAAGCTCCCAGAGGCTTCCAGCTTGCCGTCACCAGGTTGGAGTTGCACATCCTGCTTATCGCTGCCAGCCAAAAGCGTGACCTTTGCGGTCATCCCTGCGACGGCAACGGACTTGCTGGGCTGCTGCCGGTTTCGATGACACCTTGTTAAGGTGGCAGATGAAACCGGAGGTGGTTAATGGAGAGAAGAAGGACATTCAGTCGCGAGTTCAAACTCGAGGCGGTCAAACTGGTCGTT
>NZ_JAZHFR010000167.1:0-2139 GCF_036541385.1 Comamonas sp. GCA5
GCAGCGCTGGCCATGGCCGGGGCGGCACTGGCTCCAGTGGCATCGGCCGGTACCGGCACGGCGGCAGGTCCGGCACCAGTTTCGGCACCCGGCACTGCCATCGCCCCCAGCGCATCGGCCGCAGGGGCGGCGCCCGCCGGCGGCGGCATCAGCATCACCATCCACGCAGCCCCAGGCATGGACGCCCAGGCCGTGGCCCGCGTCGTAGCGGCCGAGCTGGACAAGCGCGAGCGCCAAAAGTCCAGCCGCGCCCACAGCGGCATGTACGACCGCAGCTAACAAATAGAGGCAGCACCGCAATGCAAGGCTCCATGCTCATGGCCCTTGGGCAATTCATCTTCTCGCTGGACACCCTGGCGTTCCAGGAACTCAAGCGCAGCAACAGCTGGCGCCACCCCAGCACCAGCCGTGTGGGCGCCCGCCCTGCCCGCCAGTTTGTGGGCGTGGGCGATGAAACCTTCTCGCTCAACGGCTGGATTGCCCCCGGCCAGATCGGCGAATACACCAGCTTGGCCGAGCTGCGCGCCATGGGCGACAGCGGCCAGGCCTTCGCCCTGGTCAGTGGCAACGGGGAAGTGTTTGGCCAGTACGCGATCGAGCGGCTGGAAGAAACCGGCACCCTGCACGACCGCTGGGGCAACCCGACGCGGGTCAGCTTTGACATCCAGCTGGTGCGCACCGACGACGACGCCGGCGGCCAGCAAGTCCACGTCAACGAAAAGGGCCAGTTTGTAGCCCCCGGGGAAGAGTGAGCCCATGGACACCGCGCGCACCCACCCGGCCCCCACCTACGCCCTGAAGGTGGCCGGCCAGGACATCGCCCCAAAGATCGCCCCGCGCCTGGTCAGCCTGACCCTGACCGAAGGCCGCGAGAACACCGCCGACCAGCTGGACATCGAGCTGAGCGACCATGACGGACGCCTGGAGCTGCCCCGCAAAGAAGCCGAGATTGAGCTGCACATCGGCTGGGTGGGCCAGCCGCTGATCGACAAAGGCCTGTTCGTGGTGGACGAGGTGGAACACACTGGTGCCCCGGACAAAGTCACCATCCGAGCCCGGGCGGCCGACCTGGGCGGCCAGATCCGCACCCGGGCCGAGAAAAGCTGGCGCACCACCACCCTGGGCACCATCATTGCCGACCTGGCCCGGCGCAGCCAGCTGACCCACAAGGTGGACGAGCGCCTGGCCCAGATCGCCATCGACCACCTGACCCAGACCAACGAAAGCGACATGCACCTGCTGACCCGGCTGGCCCGCAAGCACGACGCCGTGGCCACGGTCAAGAAAAAGCACCTACTGTTCATGCCCATCGACGGCACCCGCAACAGCAAGGGCCAAAGCCTGCTGGCCATCCACATCACCCGCCAGGACGGCGACCAGCACCGCTGGAGCAGCAGCACCCGCGATGCGTTCGATGGTGTGAAAGCCTATTGGTCCGACAGCGTGAACGGCAAGCGCAGCGGCGTGGTGGCCGGCAAGAAAACCGGCAACGTCAAAACGCTGAAAGAAACCTATGCCAGCGAGCAGGACGCCCTGTCCGCCGCACGGGCCGAGCGCCAGCGCCTGGAGCGCGGCCTGGCCACGTTTGAGCTGACGCTGGCCGTGGGCCGCCCAGAGGTCGCGCCCCAGTCACCCGTGACCGTAAGCGGCTGGAAGGAAGAGATTGACGGCCAGGGCTGGCTGGTCAAAGAAGTAATGCACAGCCTGAACGACGGTAGTGGCTGGACCAGCAAGGTGCAGATGGAGATGGGAGCGAGCGAGGCGCCAATCGATTAACCCTCACAATAGGGAAAGACCAATTCAGCACCCAAAGCCCCGTGACTCGCCGCCTCGGGGCTTTTTCATTTGAAGTGACACGTAATGGACAAAGAAATCGAGATGGTGAATAGCTGGCATCCACAAAGCATCACCACATCGATCAACCAACCAACAAAGGAGGACTCACTTGGCAGAAAACGATGCTGACTTCGCGATGAAAGCACAGACGTTGCAGAAACCTGAGCAAAAGAGATGCAGATAGGGGCGTGTCCGAATTTTTGTGTAAACGGTTCGGACTTCAATTGACGGAGATGCGGTCTCCGAACTCAATGGTAAAGCGGGTCAGCGCAGCCTTCCAATCCCGGATGGGCATGGTCCACT
>NZ_JAZHFR010000168.1:0-2139 GCF_036541385.1 Comamonas sp. GCA5
GCACGGCCGCGATCCAGGCCGCATCCTGGCGCGCAGCCCAGCCGCGCAGCAAGACCGCGCCCTCGGCCAGCGGCTGGGCGGGCTGGGGCTCGGTGTCGAACAGCGGCAGGCTCATGCGCTCATGCGCGGGCGAAGTCCAGCGCTGCCTGCAGCAGGCGCTGCAGCGTGGGCTGGATGCGCGCGGCGCGCTCGGGCAGGAAGTCGAACGGCATCTGCTCCTGCATGTAGCTGCACTGCGTCATCTCCAGCTGCACGGCGTGGATGCCTTGCGCCGGTGCGCCGTAGTGGCGCGTGATGTGGCCGCCCTTGAAGCGGCCGTTGAGCACGGCCGTGTGGCCGGGTGCCGTCTGCGCGATCTGCAGCAGTTGCTGGGCCAGGCCCGCATCGCAGCTGGCCCCGTCGGCCGTGCCCAGGTTCAGGTCGGGCAGCTGGCCCTCGAAGAAGCGCGGCAGCACCGAGCGGATGCTGTGCGCATCCCACAGCACGACCCGGCCGTGCGTGCGCTGCAGGCGGTCCAGCTCGGCGCGCAGTTGGTCGTGGTAGGGCTGCCAGTACAGGCGCTTGCGGCGCTCGATCTCGGCCGCATCGGGCTCCTGCGCCACCGACGCATACAAGGCGGTGCTGGCAAAACTGTCGACCGGGCACAGGCCGGTCACGCTCTGGCCGGGGTAGAGGCTGGCGCCATCGGGCGCGCGGTTGAGGTCGATCACATAGCGCGAATGCGTGGCCACCAGGAGGGAGGCCCCCAGGGCCTGGGCGCAGGCGTACAGCTGGGGCATGTGCCAGTCGGTGTCGTGCACCTCGCGGGCCTCGGGCGTCAGCCGGGCGGCGATGTCGGCGGGCAGATGGGTGCCGGCATGCGGCATGGAAATCAGCAGCGGCGCCGTGCCTGGATGGAAAACAAAGGGCAAAGGAGCTTGGGACATACGCAATCAGCTATCAAAAAACATGCCATGGCCCCGGCGCCCCACAGCGCCGCGGGCCCGGGCCATCAGAACACCTTGCCGGGGTTCATCAACCCCAGCGGGTCCAGCGCGGCCTTGATGGCACGCATGGCGGCCAGCTCCTGGGGCGTGCGGCTCAGGGCCAGGAAGGACTTCTTGTGCAGGCCGATGCCGTGCTCGGCAGACACGCTGCCGTGGAAGGCGCCCACCACGCGGTACAGCTCGGCCTCGACCGCCTCGCACGCGCCGCCCACCGTGGCGCCGTCGGTGGAGACGTGCAGGTTGCCGTCGCCGACGTGGCCGAAGAACAGCGTGTGGTGGCCGGGCCAGCGCGCGTCGAAAGCGGCCTGGATGGCCGCGGCGAAACGCCCGATCTCGGCCTGCGGCAGGCTGACGTCGAAGTTCACCGGCGGGTGCATCTGGGTGTTCAGCTCGGCCGGGGCTTCGCGCAGCTTCCACAGCGTCTTGGCCTGGGTCTGCGACTGGGCGATCACGGCATCCACCACCTCGCCGGCCTCCATGGCGTCCCCCAGGGCGGCTTCCACGGCCTCGCGCAGGCTGGCCTCGTCCTTGCCGTCCACGTCGATCAGCGCCAGCAGCGGGTGGCGTTCCGCCAGCGGGGCCTGCAGCTGCTGCCACTGCACGGAGGCCTGCACGAAGTTGTCCCACATCAGCTCGAACGCGGCCACGCTGTTGCCAAAGCGGCCTTGCATGCGCTGCAGCACGGCCAGCGCCTGGTCAAAACCCGGCAGGGCGACCAGGGCCGTGGCCTTGGCCTGCGGCAGCGGGCGCAGGCGCAGCAGCACGCGGGTGATCACGCCCAGCGTGCCCTCGGCGCCGATGAAGAACTGCTTGAGGTCATAGCCCGTGTTGTTCTTGAGCATGGGGCGCAGCATGGGCAGCACCGTGCCGTCGGCCAGCACCACTTCCAGGCCCAACACCTGCTCGCGCATCATGCCGTGCTGCAGCACGCCATTGCCGCCGGCATTGGTGGCCACGTTGCCACCGATCTGGCAGCTGCCGCGCGCGCCCAGGTCCACGCCGAACGCCAGGCCCGCGTCCACGGCGGCTTCCTGCACGGCCTGCAGCGTGGCCCCGGCCTGCACCGTCATGGTGGCGGAGCGGGCGTCGATGGCTTCGATCGCCGGCATGCGCTCCAGCGACAGCGCCACGCAGTCGGCGCTGGGCACGGCGG
>NZ_JAZHFR010000169.1:0-2088 GCF_036541385.1 Comamonas sp. GCA5
AACCGTCCACAAAGAAGGAGAGAAACAAAACCTTATCCACATCTTGAGCCTTACGGCTCAAGCCAAAGGGTGGGTCAGTTTGAGATGGAAATTGCGGGTCAGTTCTGCGTGGAAATCAACATCTTGGTCATGCGCTCTTCAATGCCGGTCAATTGCACCGACTGGCGCCGAAAGAGAATGCTGTGACGCTGCTTTGTCAGGGCCAAGCCCAGTAGCAGGTCAGTCTTGCCACCGCCGGCAGAACCGCCGTAGTAAACGATGTCAGCCAGCGAGTCATAAGCAGCGCGCTGCGGGCCTTCTTGCGGCACCCAGATAGGCGCGTCAGCCAGCAGCACAGCGTCCAGCGCCTTTTTGGCCTCTGGAGTCATGCCTTTGAGGGCTTGAATGACCTTGTTGATGTCCAACTCTGCAGCCACGGCTTACCCCTGAACGCCAGACACCAGCGATGCAATCAGATCCGGCGTGCTCTTGAGGGCGTTGAGCACCCGCACAGCGCGCTCTGCCTCTGTCAGCTCACGCTCTTGGACTTGCACGGGAGGCAGGTCATCAGCACCGCCAACGGCCAGCTTGTCGCCAAAGCGCTTGGGGGATAGCTTGGATGCGTACCACTTGCGTTGATCGGCCTTGGCTTTGTTGTGCGCCAACTCCAGCGGCGTCTTGACTGGCTGGTCAACGATCTCCATCGCTTCTTCTGCCAAAGAGACGCCACGGGCCTCGCACGCGCGCGCGTATTGCTTGTGGAAAAATTCCTTCTCGTCATCTGCCAGCCACCGAAGGACAGTGCTCATATCCGGCATGCCCTCCATGGAGCACACCTTGCGAAGGCTCTTGCCACCTGCAATCTCCAGGCAAATGTGGGTACCCAACTCTGGGGTGTAGCTGCTCTTGCGACCACGCTTTCCGGTTTGCACTTGGTTTCCAGCTGGCTCAGCTTTGCAGGCGTCTTGGCTTCCCACTTCACGGTTGAAACCGGTTTGCACCTCTTCAGTGGCTGCTGGGATTTGCTGGGCGCCACACACTGCTGTCCGCACCCACTTGTCTCTGGCGGCACGCTTGGCGATGGCTGGTCCGCTCACGCCGTGATCTTTCGCAATTTGGCGAACGGAAATGGCTGTGGTCTTGTAGAGCGTCTCAATAGCGCCCCAGTCCGCGTTAGAGCGCTGCGCCCGGGTCTTGATGGGTTCTTGTGTCATGGTCTCGTCCCTCATGTCCTGGCGCTTAGGAGCGATAAGAGCCTTCAATCAAACGGTCAGCGAGCACTGCCAAGCGATCACCAAGGCCTTTGGTTGCGGGATCCACGGTGACACCCAATTGCTCGCCAATTTGTTCTTGAAAGGCAGTGGTCCTGCGCAGCAGCAACATGCAGGTGGTCAGCTCACTGGCCAAGACGTTGAAGTCGTGCGTTGTTTGCAGGTTGCTGAGAAAGGCTGCGTCGCCCATCAGCATGCTTCCCAGCATGCGGCGCTCCTTGGGCGTCAGATCAATGCACAGCTCCCCCAGCTCCAGCTTGGATGTGCCGTCAGGTAGCAAGGTATGAGAGATCGAGCGTGATTCCCGGTAGGTAACTACCGGTGCGAAAACGCCTGCCACCAATCGACGCAAGACTCCCTCATTGACCAGCGTATTGAGGTTGTCATCTACGACGTATTGCTTCAAGCCCGTGATGGTCTGCAGGCGCTGCCTGGAAATCACCACATCCGATTCATGCAGTGAGGCGATGGCCTCCAGAATCTGGGTGCGGCTGCTCTTGCTGGCGATGGCCCCATCCAGCTTCTTCTTGGCGGTAGCCGCCTTGTTCTCCTCCCTCTTGAGCTGCCGGCGCGCTGTCTCCATGATGCTGCTGATGCGCAGCCCATCAGCGACATCTGTGGTGTCGGCAGCACCTTCTTGCGTTGCACACTGGTTCATCCTTCACTCCAACTGCTTGCGATGGGTGAAGTTTTCTGTTTTCGCTAGGTTTGCGCCAACCTTAGAACCTGTTCAGGATCTTTAATTGTTCCCTGACAATTGACGGGTGCGAACCAAGAAGTACCCCAGCGACACGAGCCGCGAGCAATTCGAGATCATCAAGCCCTTGCTGGAGGGGGC
>NZ_JAZHFR010000016.1:0-55306 GCF_036541385.1 Comamonas sp. GCA5
GCTCGGGTTCCGGCGCTGGGGCAGGGGTGGGCGCCGGCGCAGGTGGGGGCACGACCGCGGCCGCACGTGGCGCGGCCTGCACGAAAGTGTCCGACCACAGCTCGGCCTCGACCGCGGCCTGCTCGACGGCGACCGGCGGGGTGATGTTCCAGACCAGGGCCACCAGGGGCGTGGCATGGGCCAGCAGTGCCAAGACCCAGCTGCGCAAGCGCTTGCTCGGGCGAGGTGGGGCAAAGGGGTCTTGGGCGAGGCGAGGGGACATGGAGGAATGGGGCGCGCGGGTCGGGGAAAGCCGTGTGCTTAGTTGGAGGAAGATTTGACGCCCAGTGCCACACGCACCTCGGCCGCCTGCAACTGGGCCATGGCCTGGACCACCGACTCATAGGGCAGGGTCTTGTCGGCCAGGATCTGGATGGCGGTGTGTTCGGGGTCGCTGTTTTTCCAGGAGGTGGCGATGCCCTGCAGCTCCGGCAGCGCGATCTGCTGCTCGGTGTTCTTGGTCTTGAAGATCACGCGGCCGTCCTTTTCCAGCAGGACGTAGGCGATGTTCTTGGCGGCCGGCTTGGAGGACTTGCCCGCCGTGGGGACGTCGATGTTGCCGGGCGTGAGCATGGGGGCCGTCACCATGAAGATGATGAGCAGCACCAGCATCACGTCGATGAAGGGCACCATGTTGATTTCCACCACGGTGCGGCGGCCTTTGCCGCGGGAGCTGACTGCGGGCATGGGGTGGCTCCTGCGCTCAGTAACCGGACGCGGTGGAGCTGGCGGTGGGGCCGCTCACATTGCGCTGCAGGATGTTGGAGAACTCTTCGATGAAGGTCTCGTGCACATTCGCGATGCGGTCGATGTTGTGGGCGTAGCGGTTGTAGGCGGTCACGGCGGGAATCGCGGCAAACAGGCCCATGGCGGTGGCGACCAGCGCCTCGGCGATGCCGGGGGCCACGGTGGCCAGGGTGATCTGCTCCATGCTGGCAAAACCGGTGAAGGCGTGCATCACGCCCCAGACGGTGCCGAACAGGCCGACGTAGGGGGAGACGGAGCCGACGGTGCCCAGGAAGGCCAGGCCGGATTCGACCTCGTCCATCTCGCGCTGGAGGCTGGCGCGCATGGCGCGGCGCGTGCCGTCCATCAGCGTGCCGCTGTCGTTGATGCGGCGCTCGCGCAGCTTCTTGTACTCGCGCATGCCGCTGGCGAAGATGCGTTCCATCGGGCCGCCGCTCTTGGCGTTCTGGGTGGCGCTGTTGTACAGGTCGTTCAGGCTCTGGCCCGACCAGAAGTCCTGCTCGAAGGAGTCATTGAGCTGGCGCACCTGCTTGAGCGCCTGGGCCTTGCGGAAGATGGTGGCCCAGCTGGCCACCGAGGCCACGACCAAGATCAACATGACCAATTGCACCACCCAGCTGGCCTGGATGATGAGGCTGAGGATGGACATGTCTTGGGCTGCGTTCATGAGAGTTTTTCCACGATGGAGTTCGGAATACGGGCAGGGCGCATGCTGGCGGAATCCACCCAGCCGATGCGAATGCTGCCTTCACATAACAGTTGCGGCGTGCCATCGGATGACACGGGCCGCAAAAAAGCCTGCTGGGCGATGGTGATGGAGGCCCGGCCCGCCGACTGCAGCACGGCCGTGACCTCCAACAGATCGTCCAGGCGCGCAGGCCGCAGGTAGTTCAACTCTGCCTGTGTGACGACGAACATGCCGCCGGCTTCGTCGCGCAGCTTTTGCTGCTCCACGCCCAGGTTGCGCAGCCATTCGGTGCGTGCGCGCTCAAAGAACTTGAGGTAGTTGGCGTAGAAGACGATGCCGCCGGCGTCGGTGTCTTCCCAGTACACCCGGATGGGAAAGGTGAATGCCATGAAAGTTCCCCCTGTGGCCGGACTTTACGCGAACAGCCGTTGCATGCGGCGCACGGCTTCCTGCAGCTGTTCCATGGAGTTGGCCGTGGAAAAGCGCACGTAGCGGGCGGTGTCCGCGGTGCCGAAGTCGCGCCCGGGTGTGATCGCCAGGTGGGCGCGCTCCATCAGCGCATAGGCAAATTCCCAGCTGTCTTGGACGTCCAGCTTGGCGCACAGCGGCGTGCAGTCGGCCCACGCGTAGAAGGCGCCGTCGGGCATGACGTCGATGCCAAAGCCCAGCTCGCGCAGCGCGGGCAGGAAGTAGTCGCGGCGGGCCTTGAACTCGGCGCGACGGCGTTCGAACTCGGCGATGCTGTCGGGGCTGAAGCAGGCCAGGGCGGCGTGCTGGGCCACGGTGGAGGCGCAGATGAACAGGTTCTGCGCCAAGCGCTCGACCACGGGCACCATGGCCTCGGGCACGACCATCCAGCCCAGGCGCCAGCCGGTCATGTTGAAGTACTTGCTGAAGCTGTTGATGCTGATGATGTCGTCGCTGATGGCCAGGGCGCTGTGGCCGAAGGCCTCGTCGTAGGACAGGCCCAGGTAGATCTCGTCGACGATGGTGATGCCGCCCTTGGACTGCACCACCTCGTGGATGCGGCGCAGCTCGGCCGGATCGATTGAGGTGCCCGTGGGGTTGGACGGCGAGGCCAGCAGCACGCCGCGGGTTTGGGCACCCCAGTGGGTGGCCACGTGCTCGGCGCTCAGTTGGTAACGTTCGGCCGCGCCGGTGGGGATCAGCTGGGCTACGCCCTCTGCAGCGCTCACGAAGTGGCGGTTACAGGGGTAGCTGGGGTCGGGCATGAGGATTTCATCGCCCGGATTGATCAGCGCCAGACAGGCCAGTTGCAGCGCCGCCGAGGCGCCCGCCGTGACCACGATGCGCTGGGCCGGCACCTGGATGCCGAAGCGGCTGCGGTACCAGTCGCTGATGGCCTGGCGCAGTGGCTCCAGGCCCAGGGCGTTGGTGTACTGCGTGCGGCCGCTGGCGATGCTTTCTTGCGCGGCCGCCTGGACCTGGGCCGGGGCAGTGTAGTCGGGCTCGCCGATGTTCAGGAAGATCATCGGCTCGGGCCCATGGGCCACTTCCTGGGCCAGCTGTTGGGCGGCCTTGGCCACTTCCATGACGTAGAACGGGGAGATTTTTTCGGCGCGCTTGGAAAACTTCATGGACTGGCACAGCGCGCGGGGCGCTGACAGAAAGAACAAACGGGAATCGAAAAAGGCAGCGGCCGGTGGCACGCTGCCTGGGGCGCGTGTCAGGCGCTCTTGCCGGCCTTGTCGGCCTGGACTTCGGCGGCGCGCAGCTCCGGTGCCAGCGCGTTGAGCACGCCGTTGACGTACTTGTGGCCGTCGGTGCCACCAAATTCCTTGGCCAGCTCGATCACTTCGTTGAGCACCACGCGCCAGGGCACGTCCTGGCAGTACATCAGCTCATAGGCGCCGATCCACATGCAGGCCTGCTCGATGGGCGACAGCTCGCCCAGTTGGCGGTCCAGCTTGGGGGCGATCAGCGCGTTCAGGTCGGCTTCCAGCTTGATGCAGCCGTGCAGCAGCGCGTCATAGTGCAGCGCGTCGGACTTGTGAAAGCCAGCCAGGTCGCGCGTGAACATGTCGATCGCGGTGGCCTCGTTGCGGCCGACGAGGTGCTGGTACAGGCCCTGCAGCGCAAATTCGCGCGAGCGGCTGCGCGCCGACTTGGAGGCGGCCTTGCGCACACCGGTGCTGGTCAGTCCGGTGCGCTTTTGGCGGGGGGGGCGGCTCTTGCCGGTCGAGGTGGGGGCGTGTTCGTCGCTCATGGTCATTTCAGTGTGCGAAGCAGGCTGGCCATTTCCACGGCCACACGTGCCGCGTCCAGGCCCTTTTCGGTCTGGCGGGCGATGGCCTGCTCCAGGTTTTCGGTGGTGATGATGGCGTTCGCGATCGGCAACTGGTAATCCAGGCTTACGCGGGTCACGCCAGCACCCGATTCATTGGCGACCAGTTCGAAGTGGTAGGTCTCGCCACGGATGATGCAACCCAGGGCCACCAGTGCATCGTAGCCGCCACGCTCGGCCATGGCCTGTAGGGCAGCAGGCACTTCGAGGGCGCCGGGCACGACAACGTGGGTGATGGCATCGGTCTGCACGCCCAGGCCTAGCAGTTCCTGGTGGCAGGCTTCGGCCAGGGCCTGGGTGATGCCTTCGTTCCAGCGCGCCTGGACGATGCCGATGCGCAGTCCTTGGCCATTGAGTTGTGCGGCCGTGCCTTTGTCTGCATGCAGCATGTTGTCTTATTCCTTGGTGATGTAGCCAGTGATTTCCAGGCCATAGCCGGCCATGCTGGGCATGCGGCGGGGCTGGCCCAGCAGTTGCATCTTGTGCACGCCCATCTCGCGCAGGATCTGCGCGCCGATGCCGTAGGTGCGCAGGTCCATGCGACCGCGCTCGGGCGCCTGGGAAGCGCGGGCCTTGCCCTCGAACTGGGCCAGCAACTGGTCGGCGCCTTCACCGCAGTTCAGCAGCACGACCACGCCCTGGCCACGGTGGTGGATGTAGTCCAGGCTGGTGTCCAGGCTCCAGGAGTGCATGGAGCGCTGGACTTCCAGCGCATCCAGCACCGACAGGGGCTCGTGCACGCGCACGGCCACTTCGTCGGCTTCGCTCCATTGGCCCTTGACCAGGGCGATGTGCACGGACTGGCTGGGCTGGTCCTGGAAGACGTGGGCGGTGAATGTGCCCCAGTGGGTCTGCAGCTGGCGCGATCCCACCTGCTGCAGCAGCGATTCGGTGCGGCTGCGGTACTGGATCAGGTCGGCAATGGTGCCGATCTTCAGGCCGTGTTCGGCGGCGAACAGCTGCAGGTCGGGCAGGCGGGCCATGGTGCCGTCGTCCTTCATGATCTCGCAGATCACGGACGAGGGGCTGCAGCCGGCCATCGCGGCCAGGTCGCAACCGGCTTCGGTGTGGCCGGCGCGGATCAGCACGCCGCCATCGACGGCCTGCAGCGGGAAGATGTGACCGGGTTGCACCAGGTCGCTGGGCTGGGCCTGCTTGGCCACGGCAGCCTGCACGGTGCGGGCGCGGTCGGCGGCCGAGATGCCGGTGGTCACGCCCTCGGCGGCCTCGATCGACACGGTGAAGGCCGTGCTGTAGACGGTGCCGTTGCGGGCGGCCATGGGCGGCAGCTTCAGGAATTCGCAACGCTCACGGGTCAGGGTCAGGCAGATCAGACCCCGGCCGTACTTGGCCATGAAGTTGATGGCTTCGGGCGTGACGTGGTCGGATGCCAGGACCAGATCCCCCTCGTTCTCGCGGTCTTCTTCATCCACCAGGATGACCATGCGCCCGGCGCGCATGTCGGCAACGATGTCTTCCACCGGCGAAATTTGCACGGGGTTGAGGGGGGTGTTCATGGAGTGGGTTCCTTGGATGACCTGTCGGGTTGCCGGCAGCACTGCCTTTGATCGGGGCTCCCGCCCTGCATGCAGGGGCCTGCATGCTTCCAAAGAACATGTGCGTACGGGTTCCGTCGCTGCAAAGCCAAGCGCCGGATGGTGCTCGGTCCTGTTGAAAGCAGGCATTTTAGTGCTTTGTGGCCTGCCTGCCAGGATTGGGTGGGCGCAAGGCCTCAGTTTTCGGGGTCTTGCAAGGTGACATCGCCGTCCGGGTAGGCCACGCAGGGCAGCACACAGCCGTCGGCCTTTTCCTCGGCGGTCAGGCCGGGCCAGTCGATCTTGTAATGCACGGACCCCGCGGTGAGGGTGCCCAGGCAGGTGCGGCAGGTTCCATTGCGGCAGGAGCTGGGCCAGTTCAGCCCCCCCATTTCGATGGAGTCCAGCAGGGTCTGGTCGGCCCAGGCATCGCACTGCTGCCCGCTGGGCTCCAGCTTGGCGGTAAAAAGTTCGGGGGTCAGGGGGGCATTCATGTCGGAAAAGGTCCAGGCCTGTCGGGGATCAACCCGAAATTGTCGCTGGTTAAGTCGGTTGTGACACTCGTTGGTGTTTGCGTAAAAAATAGGCAATGAACTGCTTGTCCTTGCAGATCAAGTACTTGTGCGAGGGCTGTGGGCTTTGGTGGCACTTATCCACATGGTTGTTCAGTCAAATTGGGGGCAACTGGTGCGGATTGCGCGGCGTTCCACGGCGACAGAGCTGGATCGGATCCAGCTTGTGCAAGCTGTCTATTTTTTGCTCAATGCACTGAATGTTGTTGTGAATCAAAGGTTTGAATTGGTTTTGAAAGGGAATTAGAAAACTTATCAACAGGATTGTTCAGGGTATTTGGGGGCAAATTTCCGGAGTTTTTAAACATGTGATTAAAAAATGGGCAATTAATGAAAACTATTGCAAAACAAGCACTTAATCGACTTGTTGGCCGGCATCCCAAGTTTGTCCACATGCTTGTGCGGTCCTGCCGTGGATAAGCTGGCGCAGGCTGCCAGTCACCTGCGTGAATGCCGCCCGTGGCCGGTGTGCGTACAGTCGGGCGCAGCAGATGCGAGCCATTACAACAGGAGAGACAGCACATGCAATCTTTGTCGTTTGAAGGTCAGGTCGCCATCGTCACGGGCGCGGGCGGTGGTTTGGGGCGTGAGCACGCACTGGCACTGGCGCGCCGTGGTGCCAAGGTGCTGGTCAATGACCTGGGCGGGGCTGTGGATGGCTCCGGCGGTTCCGTGTCGGCGGCGCAGGCCGTGGTCGATGAAATCAAGGCCCTGGGCGGCGAGGCCATGGCCAACGGTGCTTCGGTGACCGACTGGGTGGCCGTGCAGGCCATGGTGCAGCAGGCGGTCGATGCTTGGGGGCGTGTGGACATCCTGGTCAACAACGCCGGCATCCTGCGCGACAAGAGCTTTGCCAAGATGGACATGGACGATTTCCGCCTGGTGGTGGAGGTGCACCTGATGGGCGCGGCGCATTGCTGCAAGGCCGTGTGGCCGCACATGCAGGCGCAGAACTATGGCCGCATCGTGATGACGACCTCGTCGTCCGGCCTGTACGGCAATTTTGGCCAGAGCAACTATGGCGCGGCCAAGATGGCCCAGGTGGGCTTGATGCAGACCCTGGCCATCGAAGGGGCCAAGTACGGCATCCACGTCAATGCGCTGGCGCCGACGGCCGCCACCCGCATGACCGAAGGCCTGATGTCGGCCGAGGTGCTGGCCGCCCTCCAGCCCGAGGCGGTGGTGCCGGCCATGCTGGTGCTGGCGCACGCGTCGGCTCCCACCCGCACCATCCTGTGTGCCGGGGCCGGCAGCTTTGAGGCCGCCCATATTACCCTGACCGAAGGCATCCACGTCGGCCTGGGCGAGCAGGCCCCCGAGCTGCTGGCCGAACAGCTGGCGCAGGTCTGCGACCGCCACAACGAGCAGGTGCCCCAGAGTGGATCGGCCCAGGGCACGCTGGAGGTCGGCAAGGCCCTGGCGGCGCGCGCCGCCACGCCCTGAGGGCGGTGCACCTAGCGGTTAGAAAGTCAGCGTGCAATCACGCGCCCCGGGCGGCACAGCCGCCACGTGGTTATGCCCCTGGGGGGCATCGGTGCGCCAGCCTTGTCTCTATCATCACTGTGCACGGGGGGCCACATGCTAAGGTGGCCCCGTTTCCTGCACCCTAACCGCAGACAAGAATGAATCCAACACCCAAGTCGCTCCCCCTTCCCGCAGCCGAACGTCTGGCAGGCATACGCCGCGGTATTGAAAAAGAGGGCTTGCGCGTGTTGCCATCCGGTCACCTGGCCCTGACGCCGCATCCGGCGGCGCTGGGCTCGGCCCTGACCCACCCGCACATCACCACCGATTACAGCGAGTCGCAGCTGGAGCTGATCACCGGCGCCCGCCTGGGGGTGGATGAATGCCTGCAGGAGTTGCAGCACATCCACCAGTACACGCTGCGCAGCATGGCTGCTGTGGGTGAGGAGATGATCTGGGCCTCCAGCATGCCCTGCCACCTGCCCACCGACGAGACCATTCCGCTGGGGCGCTATGGCTCCTCGCACTCGGGGCGCTCCAAGAGCGTGTACCGCATGGGCCTGGGCCACCGGTATGGCCGCCGCATGCAGACCATTTCGGGCATCCACTACAACTGGTCGCTGCCCGGCGTCAGCAGCGAAGACTATTTCGCGCTGATCCGCAATTTCCGCCGCCATGCCTTTGTGCTGCTGTACCTGTTTGGTGCCTCGCCGGCGCTCAGTCCCTGCTTCGTCGAGGGGCGCGAGCACCGCTTGCAGCCGCTGGGCGAGGGTTGCAAGGCCCTGTACCTGCCGCATGCCACATCGCTGCGCATGGGGCGCCTGGGCTACCAGAGCGACGCGCAGGCCTCCATCAATGTCAGCTACAACGGCCTGGAGGGCTATGCCAACTCGCTGCACCAGGCGCTGACCCAGCCCTATCCGGCCTATGAGCAGCTGGGCATCCGCAACCCCGGCGGCGATTACAACCAGCTGGGCACCAGCCTGCTGCAGATCGAGAACGAGTTCTACGGCACCATCCGCCCCAAGCGCACCACGCGCAGCGGCGAGCGCCCCCTGCATGCGCTGCGCGAACGCGGCGTGGAGTACGTGGAAGTGCGCCTGATGGACCTGGACCCGTTCGATCCCCTGGGTATCAACACCTCCACCATGCGCATGCTGGATGTGTTTTTGCTGCACTGCCTGCTGACCGACAGCCCGCCCGATTCGCCCGAGGAGATCGCCCAGCTCAAGCACAACCAGCACCTGGCGGCCGAGCGCGGGCGCGAGCCCGGGCTGCAACTGCTGCGCGGGCAGGACCGCGTGGCCCTGGTCGACTGGGCCGCCCAGGTGCTGCAGGAGTGCGCGCCCATGGCGGCGGCGCTGGACGCCACCCACGCCACCACGGCCTACAGCGAGGCCCTGGCCCAGGCCCGGCAGCGCTTGGCCCAGCCGCAGACCACGCCGTCCGCGCGGGTGCTGGACGACATGCGCCGCCTGCATGGCAACAGCTTCGAGCAGTTCGGCCTGACCCAATCGCTGTGGGCCCGCGAGCACCTGCTGGGCCTGCCCTGGAGCGAAGCCCAGCAGGCACAGTTTGCGCAGTTCGCACAAACTTCGGTGCAGGCGCAGCAGGCCATCGAGGCGGCCGACACCGGCACCTTCGAGGAATGGCGCCAGCGCTACATGGACCCTGCGGCGCTGGGCTGAAGCCCAGGGTGGGCGCCATTGCCCACTTCAAAAACATGAGCTGCCTGCGCTGGTGCTCAGCGGTCTTGAAGATGCAATATCTTTGAAACCTGCTGTAGATCAGCGCCGGCAGCTCTTGTTTTTGGTGACTGCAGATGACCGAGCGCCGGGCGCAGTGTCATTGCGCTGTCACAGTGTTGACATTTTGTAGCACTAGATTGCGGGCATTGCTTAGAGATGTTGGCCGCCATGTCGCTTGTTGTTCGCTCTGTCCCTTCCCATGCCACGCCTGTGCGGGAGATGGTGCCTGCCCCCGCCATCGTTCCCCCGGACCTGCCGGCGCTCCCCCGTTCCACTGCGCCGTCGGGCCGCGGCGTGCTGCGCCACTGGCCGGTGGCGGTCAAGATCGCCGTGGTGTTCGGCGGCCTGCTGCTGTGCGGCGTGCTGGTGGCCGGCGGCTTGATCGCCTACCTGCAGCAGGTCGAGCGCGACGCCGCCGCCAGCCTGCAGGTGCACGATGCCCAGCTGGCCCAGGCCCAGCAATGGCAGGCCCTGACGCAAAAGGGCGTGGAAACCGCACTGGCCAGCGTGCTCTCGTCCGAAGAGGCCGTGATCGCCAGCTTTGCCGCCAAGGCGCGCGACTACCTGGCGCAGGCCGATGCCCTGACCCAGGTGATGGAACTGCAGGGCGCGCTAGGCCAGCAGGTGCAGGCGCAAGGCCAGCAGCTGGCCAAGAGCTATGCCGAGACCTTCCGTGCCCGCGACCTGGGCATGGCCTGGGAGGCCGAGAAGCTGGTGCAGGAATCCCTGCAGCCTGCGGCCCAGGCCTACCTGGCCACGCAAGACCAGTGGCTGGACCATTTGCAGCAGTTGCGCCAGACAGCACAGGACGCCGCGGCCGATGTGCGCCAGCAGGCCCAGTTGTGGGCCCTGTCGGTCTACGGGCTGCTGCTGGTGGTGGGGGTGCTGATTTCGGTGGCCATCACCCGTTCCATCACCCAACCGTTGGCGCAGGCCGTGGCCTTGGCCGAAGCGATCGCCCACGGCGACCTGACCGAACAAGTGGCCGACAGCCGCCGCGACGAGATGGGCAGCCTGCTGCGGGCCTTCGACCGCATGGGCGCGCAGCTGCACGGCGTCGTTGCCCAGGTGCGCCACGGCGTGGGCCATGTCTCGCAGACTGCCAGCAACCTGGCCCAGGGCAATGCCAAGCTGGCGCAGCGCACCCAGCACACCGATGCGCAGTTGCAGCTGGCAGTCACCGGCATCGAGCAGATCAGCCAGCAACTCAATGACGCCGTGGCCGATGCCGGCCAGGCGCACCAGCTGTCGGCCTCGGCCGCGCAATCGGCCAGCGACGGGGGCGCGGTGGTGCAGCAGGTGGTGCAGAACATGGACCAGCTGCGCGCGCAAAGCGCCGAAATCGCCGCCATCACCGGGGTCATCGACAGCATCGCCTTCCAGACCAACATCCTGGCGCTGAATGCCTCGGTCGAGGCGGCGCGTGCCGGCGAGCAGGGGCGCGGCTTTGCCGTGGTGGCCGAGGAGGTGCGCGCCCTGGCGCTGCGCAGCGCCGATGCGGCGCGCCGCATCAAGGCCTTGATCACCCACTCGCTGGAACAGATGGAAAACGGCGCCGGCCTGGCCCAGGACGCCGGCCAGCGCATGCAGCGCATCGTGCAGGATGTGCAGCATGTCAGCAGCCTGGTGGGCGGCATCACCCACAAGGCGCAGGAGCAGAGCGCCGGCATTGCCCAGCTGCACCAGGCCATGGTGGCGCTGGACGGCATGACCCAGGAGAACGCCCGCCTGGTGCAGGCCAGCAACCAGGCTGCGGCCGACCTGCACGACCAGGCCGGTTACCTGGAGCAGCAGGTGGCGGTGTTCAAGCTGCAGTCACAGGATGCAGCTTTGATAGCGTAAAGCGCAGGCGCAGCAAGCGATGGACTGCTTTTTGATGCACAGTGAGCGCCGGGCTGGGGCCTTTGCCGGCCCGGGCCTCAGTCGCGCTTGTCCTTGAGGCGCTGCTTGGCGTATTGGCCCATGAAGGCCAGGCCCAGCACCAGCGAGAACCAGGCCGGAATCTGGGCGTGCGTGAACAGGTCGCGCGTCGGGCTGCTGCCCATGAAGTGCGGGGCGATGATGAGGATCAGGCCGATCAGCGCCAGGATCACACCACGCACCAGCATGTCGTTGTTCAAGGGGCTGCGGGAAGGGGCGGGGCGTTGGGAGGGCATGGCAAAGTGGCGATGACGGGATGACAGCTTGCGATTATCCTTGCGGCCCCAAGTCCCCCCACAACTAGAACAGAGAAAGCCCTTGCCATGCAGATGATCCAGTGGTTCCCCGGTCACATGCACCTCACCCGCAAGCTCATCGAGGAGCGCGTCAAAGACATCGACGTGGTGATCGAGGTGCTGGATGCGCGCATCCCCGGCTCCAGCTTCAATCCCCTGCTGCAAGAACTCACGGGCCACAAGCCGCGCATGAAGCTGCTGAACAAGCAGGACGTGGCCGATCCCGTGCAGACCCAGGCTTGGCTGGACTGGTACAACGCCCAGCCCGAAACCCGCGCCATCGCCATGGATGCCGAGGAAGTGGCGCCCGCGCGCCGCCTGGTGGAGACCTGCCGCCAGCTGGCGCCCAACCGTGGCGGCATGGCCAAGCCCATGCGCGTGCTGATCTGCGGCGTGCCCAACGTGGGCAAGTCCACCCTGATCAACACCATGACCGGCAAGAAGCAGGCCAAGGCCGCCGACGAGGCCGGCGTGACCAAGGACGAGCAGCGCATCGTGCTGGACCACGACTTCTACCTGTGGGACACGCCTGGCATGCTGTGGCCGCGCATCTCCATCGCGCAAAGCGGCTTCAACCTGGCGGCCTCGGGCTCGGTGGGGCGCAACGCCTACGACGAGGAACTGGTGGCGCTGGAGCTGTTGCTGTACCTGCAAAAGCACTACCCGCAGAACCTGGAAGACCGCTTTAAGCTGGGGCTGGGGGTGGAAAAAATCCAGGCCCTGCACGACGACGAGCTGCTGGAAGCCATCGGCCGCAAGCGTGGCTGCGTGATGAGCGGCGGCCGGGTGAACCTGCAAAAGGCCGCCGAGATCGTGATCACCGACTACCGCACCCATGTGCTGGGCCGCATCACCCTGGAAACGCCGGCCGAGTTCGAGCAATGGGCTGCCGTGGCCGCCGTGGCCGATGCCGAGCGCCAGGCCAAGAAGGATGCGCTGGCGCAGTCGCGCAAAAAGGGCCGCAAGCCGCGTTAACGCAAGCCCTTCGCCTACGCGCCGGGGGCGCTTGCCTGTGGATGCTCGGGGGGATCGCCCCCAGCCGCCGTCTGCCCACCTCCCATGCTGTCCCGCACCTTTCCGCGCCTTGCTCCGCCGCCCGAGGCCAATGCGCGCTTTGCCGTGGTGGTGGTGGCGCTGTGGTTCTGGATACTGGGCTGGGGCGCGGCGGCCCTCTCAGGCCCCGGGGGCGACCGCTGGTGGCTGTGCCTAGCGGCCGGCCCTATCGCCTGGGTGGCCCTGTTGATTGGCTGGCGCCTGCGCTGGCGGCTGGCGGCCCAGTGGCTGCTGCTGGCCGCACTCAGCGTGGTCTGCATCCTGGCCTGGCAAGGCGCCTTCTTTGGCACCAGCACCGTGCTGGTGCTGGCCGTGCTGGTGGTGTTTGCCGGCTGGTCCATGGGGATTGCGGAAGCCGCCCTGGTGGCCGGGGCTGTGGTGCTGCTCGGCGGCGGTCTGGCCTACCAGGGGCGCACGCACTGGGAGCAGGTGCTCATCGTCGGCTACGTGATGCTGTTCCTGCTGTGGGTCACCTTCCGCATGCTGCACAGCTACTCGGCGCAGATGCTGCAGTTGCAGCATTCGCTGGACGAGCTGGGACGCCACAAGCAGCAGTTGGGCGTGCTGTTCCAGGCGGTGGAGCAAAGCCAGGACAGCGTGCTGATCGTTGACCTGCAAGACCGGCTGGTTTACGCCAACCAGGCGTTTGAAGAGCATTCCGGCCTGCAGCGCAGCGCCATCGTTGGTCAGACGTCGCTGGCCCAGGCGGGCCTGGGTCCGCAGGAGCGCCAGGAGGTGCAGGACGCCGTGCAGCGCGGCCAGGTCTGGCAGGGCGTGGTCCACAGCCGCCGCCAGGATGGCGTGCAGGTCACGGAAAGCGTGCGCATCGCCCCGGTGACCGATCCGGACGGCGACCTGAGCCACCTGCTGGAAATCCGCCAGGACATCTCCGAGCTGCTGGAGGCCGAGCGCCGCATCCGCCACCTGCAGCACGTGGATGCGGTCACGCAGCTGCCCAATCGCAAGGCCCTGTTGTTGCGGCTGGACATGCTGCTGCAGCAGCAACCGGCCAGTCGTAGCGACGGTACACCGCAGCAGTGCCATGCGCTGCTGCTGCTCGAGATCGACCGCTTCCAGAAGTTCATCGACGCGCGCGGCAGCCAGTGGTCGGATGCGCTGCTGCAGGCCTTCGTGGCGCGGCTGCAGTCGCTGCTGCCGCCCAGTGCGCGGCTGGCGCGCACCTCGGCCAGCCAGTTCGCCGTGATTCTGGAGCGCGTGGGCAAGACGCGCCATCGGGCGCGCATGCACAGTTATGCCGTGGCGGAGGAGCTGCAGCAGGGCCTGGGCACCATCGTCTGCCTGCAGGAGGTGCCGGAAACCGTGCAACTGTCGTGCAGCGCCGGGTTCAGCGTCTTCCCGTTTGTGGAGCCGGGGCTCCAGGCCGACGCCGGGGACCATGTGCTGCGCCGGGCCAGCCTGGCCTTGTCGCAGGCCCGCCACCAGGGTGGGGGGCAGGTGCATGCCTATTCCGAGGCCCTGGCCGCCATCGCCCAGCGGCGCATTGAACTGGAGAAAGGTCTGCACGTGGCGCTGCAAGAGGGCCAGTTGCAGCTGTTCGTGCAGCCCCAGGTCGACATGATGGGGCGGGTGGTCAGTGTGGAGGCCCTGGTGCGCTGGCAGCACCCGGTCAACGGCATGATCGATCCCACGGAGTTCATTCCGGTGGCCGAGGACACGGGGCTGGTGGTGCCGCTGGGCGACTGGATGCTGGAGCAGACCTGCCAGCTGCTGAACGACCCGCGGGTGCAGCAAGGGGGCTACCGCGTCTCGGTCAATGTCAGTGCCCTGCAGTTTCAGCAGGCCGGATTTGTGCGCAAGCTGCAGGAGCTGATCCAGCGCACGGGAGTAGATGCCAGCCGGCTGACCCTGGAGGTGACCGAAAGCCTGCTGCTGCAGGAGGTGGAGCAGGCCATCCAGAAGATGGTGAGCCTGCGCGCCCTGGGGGTGCACTTCGCCCTGGACGACTTCGGCACCGGGTATTCGTCCCTGGCCTACCTGATGCGGCTGCCGATCCAGGAGATCAAGCTGGACCAGACCTTCATCCACGACCTGACGCCGCAGTCGCATGGCGCCGTGCTGGTGGAGGCGCTGCTGATGGTGGCCAAGGGACGCGCACTGCGCGTGGTGGCCGAGGGCGTGGAGCACAAGGCCCAGGCCCAGCTGCTGCAGGCCTGGGAGCCCGGCATCCTGTGCCAGGGCTACCTGTTCAGCCGCCCGTTGCCGGCTTCGGAATGGCTGCAGGCGCCCGACCTGAGCGGGCCGCAGGCCTTGCGCACCTGGTGATCACTGCGCCTGGATGCCGGCCTGCTCGATCACCACGCCGTTGAGTGCATAGTCCTTGCGGATCAGGGTGCCGAAAGCCTCGGCCGACAGCGGCAGGGGCACGTTGTCCAGCTGCAGCAGGCGCTGGCGCATGTCCGGGCTGTGCAGCAGTTGGTTGATGGCTGCGTTCAGGCGTGCCACGACGGCCGCATCGGTGCCCTTGGGGGCGTAGAAGCCGAACAGCGAGGTGAGGTTGGCCTTGTCCCAGCCCAGTTCGCCCAGCGTGGGCAGCTGCGGGAAACTGGCGGCCCGCTGTGGCCCCGTGGTGGCCAGCACGCGCAGCTTGCCCTGGGCGATCAGGGCGTTGATCGGCCCGAAGGGGTTGGCCAGCAGCAGGTCGAACTGTGCCCCGGCCGCGTCGGTGATGAGCTGGCTGCCGCCCTTGTAGGGCACGTGCACGAAGCGGCCGCCCGTGGCGCGGATCAATTGTTCCACCATGATGTGGCCCAGCGTGCCGTAGCCCGAGGTGGCCACGCTGAGGCCCTGGGGGGCGGTCTTGGCCTGGCGCAGCACCGCCTCGAAGCGCTGGGCCTGCAGGGCGCAGGTGGCCATCACGTACACCGGCGCGTACATCACGCTGGCCACCGGCAGGATGTCGGTCAGCGGGTCGTAGGCCACCTTCATCAGGTAGGGGTTGAGCGTCAGCGGGCTGATGGCGCCAAACGCCAGCGTGTGCTGGTCGTGGGCCTTGGCCAGCTCGGCCATGCCGAGGGTGGCACCGGCCCCGGGCTTGTTGTCCACCACCACGGGCTGGCCCAGGGTTTGGACTAGGCGCTCGCCGAACAGGCGCGCCACCACATCGTTCACCCCGCCGGCCGGGTAGGGCACGATCAGCCGCAGGGGCTGGCTGGGCCATGGTGCGGCCATGGCGGTGCCGGCCTGCAAGGCCGCCAGGCTGACGCCGGCCAGCAGCAGCTGGCGGCGGGTGAGGGGGTGGTCGTGGCGGGGGGGACATCGTGGGCTTTCCCAATAAAAAAACCGCGCCAGGGCGCGGTGGATGGTGGGGCGCTCAGCGCGGCTGCGCGAACCAGCGGCGTGCCAGCTGGTCCCAGAAGCGGGCGCCCAGCTCGATGTTGTCGTCGTTGAAGTCGTAGCCCGGGTTGTGCAGACCGACGCCTGGCTGGCCGTTCGGGCCGTTGCCGATCCAGCCATAGGCGCCGGGCACTTGCTCCAGCATGAAGCCGAAGTCCTCGGCCGTCATCGCGGGGGCGATGTCGGGGAAGGTGTTGTCGGCGCCGACCATCTCTTGCATCACCTCGGCCATGAAACGGGCCTCGTTGGCAGTGTTGGTGGTGTTGGGGTAGCCGGGCTTGTGGATATAGGTGGCCTCGCACAGGTGGGCCGCAGCCACATGGTGGGCGATGCGCTGCAGGCCCTCGGTCATGTAGTCCTGGGTGGACTGGCTCAAGGCACGCACGGTGCCGTAGATGGCGGCCTCGTCCGGGATGATGTTCTCCACGGTGCCCGACTCGATCTTGCCGATGGTCAGCACGGCGCTGTCCAGCGGATCGACGCCGCGCGACACCAGGGTCTGCAGCTGGCTGACGATGGCGCAGGCGACAGGGATGGGGTCCAGCGTCTTGTGGGGCATGGCCGCGTGGCCGCCCTTGCCGCGCACGCGGATTTCAAAGCGCATGGTCGAGGCCATGATGGGGCCGACGCGCACGGCCATCTGCCCCTGGGGCAGCGAGGGCCAGTTGTGCAGGGCGAACACGGCATCGCAGGGGAATTGCTGGAACAGGCCGTCGTCCATCATCGCCTTGGCCCCGGCGCCACCTTCTTCGGCGGGCTGGAAGATCAGGTGCACGGTGCCGTCGAAGGCGGGGTTCTTGGCCATCAGGGTGGCGGCACCCAGCAGCATGGTGGTGTGGCCGTCGTGGCCGCAGGCGTGCATCTTGCCGGGCACGCAGCTGGCGTGGGCGGCGCCCGTGGCTTCGGTCACGGGCAGGGCGTCCATGTCGGCGCGGATGCCGATGGTGCGGCCGGGGTTGTCCTTGGAGCGGCCGTGGCCGTAGATGCTGGCGACCACGCCAGTCTGGCCCAGGCCGCGGTGCACGGGCAGGCCCAGCGCCTGGAGGAAGGCTGCAACCTTGTCGGCCGTGCGGTGCTCTTCGTAGCGCAGCTCAGGGTTCGCGTGCAGGTCGTGGCGGAAGCTGAGCAGTTGTCCCAGATAGGGGGCGATGTCGTTGACGTTGTTCATCAGACTTGGTGGCTGGCGTTGGGGCTCAAAGCCAGTCACTGAAACAGTGATGCAAGCATTATGTGGGGTCGCCCGCAGGCTGTCTGCGGGACTGGAATGTAATCAACCATGGCTTGTCGGTGCTTTGTTGACGCCGTGGAATGTTCAAGTGCTTGATCAAAAAGGGTTTTGTGCACAATATGCCGCAGTTTCAGGCATGAATTGGCGAAATTGAATCATTCCAAAATTGCATTGATCACAGCCTGTCCATACCGCTCAGGGTATGTCCTGGGTCGCGGCGCCGGGCTGCCAGGCGGGGGGCACCGGCCGAGGCCCGGGCACGGTGGCGGTGCATCTGGGGCCGGGCTGTGCGCCGGCCGCGCGCTGCGGCGACAATCGGACCCACATGAAAAATACCATCCTCCCCCTGCAACTGCTGGTGCGTCCTTCGCTGCAAGATGACGTGCGCCCCCTGATCCTCTACCACGGCCGCCGCTGCCCGGACGGCTATGGCGCGGCCCTGGCGGCCTGGCTGTACTACGGGGACCAGGCCGAATTCCGCGGCCTGGACCATGGTGAGATACAGACCGCCGAGGACCTGGGCGACCTGGACGGGCGCGCCGTGTACGTGGTGGACTTCGCGTTCGAACCTGCGCTGATGGCGCAGATTGAGGCCAAGGTCAGCAAGCTGGTGGTGCTGGACCACCACAAGAGCGCGGCCGAGAAGCTGACCGGCTACCAGTGCCGCTGCGGGGTGGTGCACTTCGACATGAACAAGTCCGGCGCGCGCCTGGCCTGGGAGTTCTTCCACCCCGACAAGCCCGTGCCTGGCCTGATCCGCTACATCGAGGACCGCGACATCTGGAAGTGGGAGTTCGCCGAGAGCGCGCCTTTCCTGGCGGCGCTGGACATGGAAGAGCGCAGCTTTGCCCGCTGGGCCGAGATTGCCGCCTTCACGCCCGAGATGGAGGCGGCCTTCATGGCGCGCGGTGGCGCCATGGACGAGAAGTTCCAGAGCCTGTGCGCCGAGATCGCCTCGGGCGCGCAGGTGCTGGTGTTCAACGGCTTCCAGGGTCTGATGGTCAACAGCCCCGGCGTCTTCCACAGCCAGGTGGGCGACCTGCTGGCCAAGCAAAGTGGCAGCTTCGCGCTGATGTGGCACGCCGGCCCCAAGGGCGTGAAGGTGGGCCTGCGTTCGCGCTCGGACTTCAACTGCATCCCCCTGGCCGAAAGCTTTGGCGGTGGCGGCCATGCCCAGGCCTGCGGCTTCAAGATGGACAACACGCGCCTGCTGGACCTGCTGTCGACCGAGCTCAAGGCCGACCCGGACGCCAGCTACCCGCTGGTGCCCGCGCCGCTGCTGGAGTTTGACGAAGACGGCAAGTGGATCAAGCCCAAGAAATAAAAGTACGACACCGCGGGCTGGGCGCCGGCCACGCGGCCCTGCGCGCAAGGCCTGGGGCTGGGCGGGCGTGCCTTGCTGGACCGCTGCACGCCCCTGGTCGGCCGTCGGTGCCACCCTGGCCCGGCGCTCAGCGTGCAGGGCGCAGTTGTGCTGCGGCTTTGCTAAAACAGTAGCTGTTGGCGCACGCCAAACAAGGACTTCAGATGGTTATCTATCTGAAGTCCTTTGTTTTTGTGCGCAGACTGCTCTTGTTTAATCAGTGCGCAGGGGCAGCACCAGGCCGCAGCTGTCCGGCAGGCCGTGGGCCGTGGCCTGCCAGCCGGGCAGGGCCAGCAGCTGCTGCCATTGCTGCACCTCGGGCACATGGCTCAGCTGGCGCCAGTCGGCACAAAAGCGCAGGGGGGCACCTGTGCGCGGGTGGGGCAGCTCCAGCGCATGCGCGTGCAGCCACAGGCGCTGCAGGCCGATGCGGGCGGCCCACCAGCGGTTCAGCGCGCCCTTGCCGTGCGTGGCGTCGCCGATGATGGGGTGGGATTCGTGCTTCAGGTGGCGGCGGATCTGGTGGCGCCGGCCCGTCTTGGGCAGGGCTTCGACCAGGGAGATGCGCGTGCTGGGGTGGCGCGGGTCGTAGGCCTCGGGCCAGTCCAGCGTGGCCAGGCCGCGCAAGGTGGTCTGTGCGGCCTGCGCAGGGGCGTCTTCTGGGGCATCGTCGGGCTTGAGGGCGTAGTCCACCTCGACCAGCTCGGGGCACCAGCCGCGCGCCAGCGCCAGGTAGTGCTTGCGCGCCGTGTGGTCCATGAATGCGGCGGCCAGCCGGCGGCAGGCCTCCTGGTTCAGCGCAAACACCAGCACGCCGCAGGTGCCCTGGTCCAGGCGGTGCACGGGCCAGACATGCTGGCCGATCTGGTCGCGCAGGCTTTGCAGCACAAAGCGCGTTTCATGGCGCGCCAGCGCCGTGCGGTGCACCAGCCAGCCGGCGGGCTTGTAGACCACGACCATGTCCTCGTCCTGCCAGAGGATCTCCAGCGGGTGGGTGTAGCAGGGGCGGGGCAGGGTCGGTTCGGTCATGTGGGGCGGTCGAAAGCGCAAAGCGGGCCAGTGTAGTGGCGGCGTGCCTGGCGGGTGCGGGTTTGGGCGAATACGAGGGCGGGGCGCGGTGATTTGGCCGAGAATCACCAGTTTGGTGCATGCCACAGGGGCCGGGCGCCGGAACATTTTCAGAACAAGGGCAGGGGCGCAGATGGTGCAGGGTGTGTTGGCTTCGATCGTGGCCTCGTGCATTTTTGGCGGCATTTACTACCTGGTGCCTGCGCTGCAGCCGCTGGATGGCGAGCAGATCTTTGGTTGGCGCATGCTGATGGCCCTGCCGTTCACCACCGCGTGGCTGCTGTACAGCGGCCAGCTGGCCGGGGTGCTGGCGATTGCGCGGCGCGTGCGCGCGCAGTGGACGCTGGGTCTGTTGCTGCTGCTGTCGTCGGCGCTGGCGGGGGTGCAGCTGTGGCTGTTCATGTGGGCCCCGCTGCACGGCCACGCGCTGTCGGTGTCGCTGGGCTACTTCCTGCTGCCGCTGGCCATGGTGCTGGCCGGGCGCCTGGTGTTTGGCGAGCGGCTGAGCCGCCTGCAACTGGCTGCCACGGTGCTGGCTGCCTGCGGCATGGCCTGGGAGTTGCTGCGCGTCGGCGGCCTGGCCTGGCCGACCTGGGTGGTGGTGCTGGGCTATCCGGGCTATTTCGTGCTGCGCCGCAAGCTGCACACCAACACCCTGGCCGGGCACTGGCTGGACGTGCTGCTGCTGACCCCCGTGTGCCTGTGGCTGGCGCTGCGCGTGCTGCCGCAGGGCATCAGCGGCTGGAGTGCCATCCAGGGCGAGCCGGCGCTGCACCTGCTGGTGCCGCTGCTGGGCGTGCTCAGCGCCGTGGCGCTGGCCTTGTACATGGCAGCCAGCCGCCTGCTACCGCTGGGCCTGTTCGGCCTGCTGTCGTATGTGGAGCCGCTGCTGCTGGTGCTGGCCGCCCTGCTGATGGGCGAGCGCATCCAGCCTGGGCAGGAACCCATGTACGCCCTGATCGGCGCCGGCGTGCTGCTGCTGGCGCTGGAGGGCGGGCTGCAGGTGCGCCGCCCGCAAGGCGTGGCTGCCACTGCGGGTTGAATGGTCTCAAAAACCGCTGTAGCGCGCTTCTGGATTGCGCTGGTAGCTATGGTTTTTGTGCCGGGTCGGCCGGTGCCGCGGCCACCAGGCTGAGCGCGCATTTCTGCGCCAGCGCCTGCAGATAGCCTTCGGCAAAGAACACGTGCTGGTAGCTGCTGGTCTCGAACAGGCGCAGCGGCTGCTGGTCCGGCCCGTGCACCAGGGTGTCGCCGTGCTGCAGCGTGGCGTAGTAGTCACCGCTGCCCGCATCGCGGTGCAGGGCAAAGCGCGCGCCGCGCAGGTCGAGCACCAGGTTGTGGCTGGCGCGTTGGTCGATGACCTGCATGGTGCAGGGGTCCTGCGGGTCCAGAAACTCCCAGTCGTCGCCGAGCACGGCTATGCGCGACAGCTGGTTCAGGGCATCGGCGATCTGGTTGGAGCTGGCGCTGTCCAGGTGCAGCACCGTGTCGGTGGTGGGATAGCCACTCAGGCGCTCCTGGAAATCACTGCAGGCCAGCAGGCCCAGGCTGCAGGCGCTCCAGGCCAGCCAACGGTAGACCGGGGGCATGGTTAGGGCTGGGCAGTTGGGGTGGTGGTCACGGCGACGGGCGGGCTGGGCGGCGGGGCGGCATCTTCCAGCCGGTCCACCTGGCGCAGGCTGGAGAAGCGCTGCATCCACGCCGCCACCACGCCCAGGGTGCACAGGCTGCCCACAATCGCCGCCGGCACGGCACCCAGTGCGGCCGCCATGGAGCCAGCGCGGAATTCCCCCAGCTCGTTGCTGGAGCTGATGAACAGCATGTTGACCGCGTTCACACGCCCGCGCATGGTGTCCGGCGTGGAGAACTGCACCAGGGCCGAGCGGATGTAGACGCTGACCATGTCGGCCGCCCCGGCCACGGCCAGCATGGCCATGGACAGCCAGAACCAGTGCGACAGCGCAAACGCCAGGTTCGCCAGTCCGAACACGGCCACGGCGGCAAACATCACCTTGCCCACGTGGCGCTGGATGGGGCGGTTGCTGAGCCACAGGCCCATCAGGATCTCGCCGCCGGCCATGGACGAGCGCAGCAGGCCCAGGCCCTCGGGGCCGGTGTGCAGTACCTCCTTGGCGTAGACGGGCAGCAGGGCGATCACCCCGCCCAGCAGCACGGCGAACAGGTCCAGCGAGATGGTGCCCAGCACGATGGGGCGGCTGCGGATGAAGTGGAAACCATCCGTGGCGCGTTGCCACATCGAGCCCTCCAGCGCCTGGCGCGGCGCGGCGTAGCGCACGGGCACCCGCCACAGCAGCAGCACCCCGGCGGCCAGGGCCAGTGCACACACGGCATAGGTCAGCACACCGCCGCCCAGTCCGTACAGCACGCCACCCAGCACGGGGGCGGCAATGGCGGCGGTGCGCATCAGCATGCTGTTGGTGGCCAGGGCCTGGGCCAGGTGCTCGCGCGGCACGATCTGCGGCAGCAGGCTTTGCATGGCGGGGCCGGTGAAGGCGCGGCTGCAGCCAAACAGCACCAGCACGGCGTAGATGCCACCCACCCCGTGCGCGCCCAGGGTGCTCAGCCACAGCAGCAGCATGGCGCAGACGCTGGCCACGGCCCAGCTGGCGCCCAGCATGCGTTTGCGGCTGATGCGGTCGGCCAGATCGCCGGCCGGGATCAGCAGCAGCAACATGGGCAGGAACTGGGCCAGCCCGACGTAGGCCAGGGAGATGGGCTCGCGCGTGATGTCATACACCTGCCAGGCCACGACGACGGCCTGCATCTGCTGGGCAAACACCCCCAGCATGCGGGCGGTCAGAAAGGGCAGGAAGCCGGGCTGCTGCAGGGCGGCGTTGTGGAGCGGAAGAGGGCGGGACACGGTGGAGCAGGGGCAGGGAGGGGGCACAGTGCGGCGCCATCGCCGCGCAAAAAAGCCGCTGGTGGTCAGCGGCTTGGGGGGAGGGCTAGCCCAGGGTGACGACCACGGGGGCGTGGTCGCTGGGTTGCTTGTTCTTGCGGGGTGTGCGGTCCACCACACAGGCGGTGGTGCGGGCCTTGAGGGCCGGGCTGACCAGGATGTGGTCAATGCGCAGGCCCCGGTTCTTCTGGAAGCCCAGCATGCGGTAGTCCCACCATGAAAAGCTCTTTTCAGGTTGCTCGAACATGCGGAAGGCATCGGTCAGGCCCAGGTCCAGCAGGCGCTGGAAATGCGCGCGTTCCTCGGGCGTGTGGTGGATGCTGCCGCGCAGGCCTTCGGGGTCGTAGGAGTCGCGGTCTTCGGGAGCGACGTTGAAGTCGCCCACCAGCACCAGCTGCGGGTGCTGCGCCATCTCGGCCTGCACAAAGGCTTCCAGCGCGGCCAGCCAGCGCAGCTTGTAGGCGAACTTGTCGGAATCCGGGGCCTGGCCGTTGACGAAGTAGCAGTTGATCAGGCGCACAGGGCCTTGCGGGGTCTGCAGCGTGGCGGCGATCACGCGGGCCTGCTCATCGTCCAGGCCGGGAATGTTGCGCACCACATCCTGCATGGGGTGGCGACTCAGGATGGCGACGCCGTTGTAGGTCTTCTGGCCGTGGCAGACGGCCTGGTAGCCGGCAGCCTCCAGTTCCATGAAGGGGAACTTGTCGTCCGTGAGCTTGAGCTCCTGCAGACCGATCGCATCCACGGGGTTGGCCTGCAGCCAGTCGAGCAACTGGAGCAGACGCACGTTCAGGGAGTTGATGTTCCAGGTGGCAATTTTCATTGTTATATAAACCCATTTAATTTCAATGGGTTGCGTATTTTATTTTTAGGTTTCTAGCTCTAGCTACCCAGCTAGCTACCCCAAAAGTGTTCAAAAAATGGTTGTTCTTTTAGCTTCTTCTATCGTATCAGCCACATAGTTCCCGCTGCGCGAGGGCGATTTAAGAATAGGGTGGCCACGTCGTTGCACCTGGCGTATGAGCGTTCAGTATGGCTTTGAGTCGTTGCACATATTCCATCGCTGGCAGCGCAGTGTCAGCCTCCCAGTCGGTCACGTCTACCAGCCTCATGCCGGAAGGCTTCCACAACCCGTCACACCAACAGCAACTGATTTCCCATTGGGTGGCGCTTATGCGCGCAAACACGGGCTGCTGCAGTTGCGCTACTTTCCAGCGCTTGGCGATGCCCGGCTGCAGTTGAGTGGGTAACACGCCTTCACCTCGCAACAGCAAACGCAGCTTCAGCCCTGATCCCCAGCATTTTTGACGCAGTTGAATAGTGGTCAAATTCGGCCATGCGGGTGCAGCCCCAAACGCACGAGGCAGCTGAGTCGTCAGCATGGGTTGCCCTTGACGTAGGTGCATGGCCAATGACAGCGGTAAAGGCTCCGTCACACCCTGAGCCTGCAGTATGACCGACGTGGCATTCGTCAGTTGAGCCTGCAAGGTGCGCTTTACGCATTGCCACCACGCCAGCCGGAGCTCTGGCACATCTTCCAATGCTTGATACCGCCGCTCACGCCACGCGATGCGCCTGGCTAAAACCTTGGCGCTTAAGTTCATGGCATCGGCCATTTTCTGAACCGCCAGCATGATGTGCCCATGTGCAGGGGCCTGGCCAAGCACCCGTCTTGCAAACGTCAGCACCCATGGCACATCGCACTGCCCGCTGTTCAAGTGCCGCAGCAAAGCATTGATCGTGTCTGTCGGCAGATGTTGTGCACCTTGCAGGACAGCTTGCGCATCTGCCGTATCCCGCCACTGCAGCCAACTGGCGGCATTGGTGATGCCCTGGCCTTGCACTGATGGCGGTGTGCTTGCGCCTAGGCACTGGTGGCGCGGCAGTCGCTTGGGCGGCGGCCGGCCTGGGCCAGCCGGCCGTCAGGCGGCCACGGCCAGGGTTGGGCGCATGAAGCCGGTGGTGGCGTGGGTGCTGCCGTCGTCGAACACCAGGCTGCGCTCGGGCCAGCGCAAGGCGGCCAACTTCATGTGGGCGTGCGGGCGGCCAAAGGTGCGGGCCTGGGCCCGGGCACCGACGGAATAGTCCACGCAGAACACGTTGCCGCGCCGGCCCAGCCAGGCAAACGGCGCCGCGCCGCGGAACAGCCCCTCGTGCGTGGTCTGGGCCGGCAGGGTGGAGCGCCAGTAGTGGCCGACGACGACGGGCGTGTCTTCGGCATAGCTGTTCCACCAGGCCATGCGCTCCACAAAGCGCCATTTGTTGCCAGCGAAGAACGGCTCGGGCGTCTGGCGCTCCAGCCCGCAGGTCAGCACCTTGAGCGGGTTGAACAAGGCCTTGTTGAGTTCGTTGTCGCAGTGGGCCTGCAGGAAGGGCGGGCAGTGCTCGCCGTCTTCCAGGCTGTGGGGCCAGATGCTTTTTTCCGCGGCCATGCGTTCGGCAATGTTGCGCTGCTGGGCCACGGCGGCAGCCTGGGCCTCCCAGTGGTCGTACTCGGCGCGGGCCGTGCCCAGGGGCATGGCGCGGGCCTTGTCCACATCGGGGCCATGCCAGGCGGCATGGATGACGCGCAGGTCGGCGCGCTCCAGCGCCAGCGGCAGGCCGTTGAGAAAGGTCTCGATGCGGGCGCGCTGCAAGGTGTTGGTGGCGCGCGCGAACTGGCTGTACTTGGTGGTGTCGCTGGCCAGGCGTTCCTCGAAGTACCAGCCTGCGCCGTCCTTGGGGTCGTGGCGCAGCAGGTTGATCTCGTGGTTGCCGGCGATGGCGCAGGCGTTGCCGCTTTCGACCAGGCGCTGCACCAGGTCGACCACGCCCGGGCTGTCCGGCCCGCGGTCCACGAAGTCGCCGACAAACACCAGGGTGCGGGCCTGGGGGTGGCGGCCGCTGTCGTCGTAGCCCAGGTGGTGCAACAGGTCCTGCAACGCAGACAGCTCACCGTGGATGTCTCCCACGATGTCGAGCGGGCCGGGGGGCAGGGGCTGGATCAGGCTCATGGCGGCAAGGCTTTCAACGAAAAAAACGCCCGTTGGCAATTGAACGGGCGTTCCATATTGTTGCAATGCAGCAAAGTCGTCAACCCGTCTTCACCCTGAGTCGGCTCATCTTTGTCGCGTGGGCTGCACTCGCTATCAACGCTGGCGGGTGTAGCGCACAAAACTGAAGGGCAGGCCCTGGGCGCTGACATGGTCTTCGCGCGTGGCTTCCTGCCACTCTGCACCCAGCACGGGGGCATGGGCATCGCCATCGAAGTCCTGGTGAATGATGGTGACCTCGACCACATCGGCCAGCGGTAGGGCTTGGGCGTAGATTTGTGCGCCCCCCATGACCCAGACGGTGTCGCCATGATGCGCGCCGGCGTGCAGGGCTTCTTCCAGGCTGCTTGCGCGCAAAACGCCCGCGGCCTGCCAGTCGCTGTTGCGGGTGACGACGATGTTGGTGCGCCCGGGCAGGGGGCGAAAACGCTCGGGCAGCGAATCCCAGGTCTTGCGGCCCATGACCACGGGGTGGCCGCTGGTCAGCTGCTTGAAGTGGGCCAGGTCCTCGGGCAGGTGCCAGGGCATGCGGTTGTTCAGGCCGATCACGCCGTTGGCGGCGCGGGCATAGATCAGGTGGATGGCCATGGACGGGGGTCTTCCAGAGAGCTGTGCAAAAAAGTGAGCTTTCTGCGCGCGTTATTCATAGACTTTGGATGCTTTGGCATCGCAAGTGCTTGAAATACGCGCGCTGACTGCTCTGGTTTTAATACAGGGGCGTCACACCGCCACGGGCGCCTTGATGGCGGGGTGGTGTTCGTAGCCTTCGACCACGAAGTCCTCGTACTGGTAGTCGAAGATGGAATCCGGCTTGCGCAGGATTTTGAGCGTGGGGTAGGCGTGGGGCTGGCGCGCCAACTGGGTCTCAACCTGCTCGAAGTGGTTGTTGTAGATGTGGCAGTCGCCGCCGGTCCAGATGAAGTCGCCCACCTCCAGGCCGCATTGCTGGGCCAGCATGTGGGTCAGCAGCGCATAGCTGGCGATGTTGAAGGGCACGCCCAAAAAGATGTCGGCGCTGCGCTGGTACAGCTGGCAGCTGAGCTTGCCGTTGGCCACATAGAACTGGAAGAAGGCGTGGCAGGGCATCAGGGCCATCTGGTCCAACTCGGCCACGTTCCAGGCGCTGACGATGATGCGGCGGCTGTCGGGGTTGTGCTGGAGCTGCTTGACCACTTCGGCGATCTGGTCGATGTGGCTGCCGTCGGCCTTGGGCCAGCTGCGCCACTGCACGCCGTAGACCGGGCCTAGGTCGCCGTCTGCACGGGCCCATTCGTCCCAGATGGTGCAGCCGCGTTCCTGCAGCCACTGCACATTGCTGTCGCCGCGCAGGAACCACAGCAGCTCCAGGATGATGGACTTGAGGTGCACCTTCTTGGTTGTGACCAGGGGGAAGCCTTCGCTCAGGTCAAAGCGCATCTGGTGGCCGAACACGCTGCGCGTGCCCGTGCCGGTGCGGTCCCCCTTGCTGACGCCATGTTCATACACATGGCGCATGAAGTCTTCGTACTGCGAACGGACAGGGCGGTCTGTGGTGGTGGTCATGGGCGGCATCTGCAAATCAAAAACAAAACCGCCCTGTGCGCAACAAGCTTGCTTGCACCAGCACCGGGCGGCCAACGGGCCATTGTGCCATCGCTGCCTGGGTGACCGCAGCCATCAGGGCAAATGCGGTCTTGACGGACAGACGTTCCACCAGCGTGCAGGGACAATCGTCACAAGCATCGGTTAAAAAGACCGTGAGCCAATATGTATCTAGCGCGGGCTGCTCTCTTTTTGGAGGGATCGGTTCGGCGCACAGACCTGGAGGACACTGATGAAGCGCATGTTCAATCCGTGGCACACCCTGGCGGTGCTGGCCGTGGCCACCACCCTGGCCGCCTGTGAACCTTCCGTCCCCTCGCCCAAGCTGGACGGGCCGGCGCCAGCCCCCGCACCTGCAGCCGGCCTCGGGACAGAGGCGGTGCACGGCCTGGGGGCCGATGCCGCCACGGTGGCCGCCAGCGTGGCCAAGGCCGACGCCCCCCATGGCGACGGGGCCACGCAGGCCGCCGCATCGCCGCTGGCGGAGCTGCGCAGCTACGTGGGCACCTACCCCAGCGACAGCAATGTGAGTTTTCTGGAGCAGGGCGTGCTGGCCGAACGCCTCAAGCAACTGCTGGGCAAGGACTACCCCACGCTGCTGGCCAACATGCGCACCGTGGGCCCGCTGACCGAAGACCGGGGCCGCTGGTTCATCACCGGCAACCGCCCGCATGAGGGCGGGGCTGAGGCGGCCGCCATCGTCGTCGATGCGGCCCAGAACGCGGTGCGCGTGTGGATGCTGCACGAAGGTGCCACCCGCGAGTTCCTCGACCCCCAGGGCGCCAGCGTGCCCTGGCCGCAGGATGTGCAGACCTTGATGGGCAACCACGCCGCGGCACCCAAGGGCTGAACCCTGCGCGGTGCGGTGGCGCCGGCCCATGCAACCACGCCACGGAGACCGTGGCGTGGGTTCAAGGAGGGTGCACCGCGGTGGTGCGACCCGTGCTGGACAGGGCCGCCGGCTCCGCAGATCGGCAGAACCCGGCCCGCAGAGGGACTGGGGTTTGTAGCGTCTGCAAGGTCACCCCGGTGGCGGGGCGCGCGTGTCTCGTCTGGGTTGCCGGGGGGCCCGCAGGTCGCCGCAGGCAATCCGGTCGTTTAGGCGCGGTCCAGCACCTGCAGCACGCAGCCGGGGTTCATTAGGCCTTGCGGATCCAGGGCCTGCTTGATGGCGCGCATCATGCCCAGTGCCACGGGCGATTTGTAGTGCGCCAGCTTGTCGGCCTTGAGCGCGCCCACGCCGTGCTCGGCCGAGAACGAACCGCCGAACTGCGCCACGGCGTCGTAGACCAGGGTGTTGACCAGGTCCTCCTTGTCGCGCAGGAAGGTCTTGCCGTCCTCGCCCTCGGGCACCTGCACGTTGTAGTGCAGGTTGCCGTCGCCCAGGTGGCCGAAGTTGACCAGGCGCACACCGGGAATCTCGCGCTGCAGCACGGCATCGGCATGCGCCACAAAGGCCGGGATGCGCGAGGCCTGGATGGAGATGTCGTGCTTGATGTTCAGGCCTTCCTCGGCCTGGGCCAGCGGAATGCTTTCACGGATGTGCCACAGGTCGTGGGCCTGGGCCATGCTCTCGGCCACCACGGCGTCCAGCACGCAGCCTTCTTCGAAGGCCAGCTCCAGCAGGTGCTCGAAGCGGGCGCGGGCGTGGGCTTCGGATTCGCTGTCCGAGTTCTCCAGCAGCACGCAGTAGGGCGCCTCGGCCATGTCGGCAAACGGCACGCGCAGCTGCGGCATGTGCTTGACCACCAGGGACAGCGCGAAGCGGCCCATGACCTCAAAACCGGTCAGCCCGGCGGCCAGATGCTGGTGCGCCAGCCCCAGCAGGCGCACGGCGGCTTCCATGCTGGGCACGGCGGCAAAGGCCGTGAGCTGCGCGGCGGGCTGGGGGAACAGCTTCATGGTGGCCGCAGTGATGATGCCCAGGGTGCCTTCGCTGCCGATGAACAGGTCGCGCAGGTCGTAGCCGGTGTTGTCCTTGCGCAGGCCGGTCAGTCCGTCCCAGATCTCGCCCTGGGGGGTGACGACCTCCAGGCCCAGGCACAGCTCGCGCGCATTGCCGTAGCGCAGCACCTGGGTGCCGCCGGCGTTCGTGCCCAGGTTGCCACCGATGGTGCAGCTGCCCTCGGCCGCCAGCGACAGCGGGAACAGAAAGCCCGCCTTGTCTGCCATTTCCTGCAGGGTCTGCAGGATCACGCCGGCCTCGACGGTCACGGTCAGGTTGTCGGCATCCAGCTGGCGCACGGCCTGCATGCGCTGCAGGCTCAGCACCACCTGCTGGCCCGAGTGGTCGGGGGTGGAACCCACGGACAGGCCGGTGTTGCCGCCTTGGGGCACGATGCTGACCCCGGCGGCCGCACAGGCCTTGACCACGGCGGCCACCTCCTGGGTGGTGCCCGGGCGCACCACGGCCAGGGACTTGCCGTGCACGCGCTTGCGCCAGTCCTGTTCGTAGGCGCTGAGGTCCCCCTCGGTCAGCACATGGGCGGCCCCCACGGTGTGGCGCAGGGTATCGAGCAAAGCAGTGGAAGTCATGGCAAGCAGGTGGCCCGCAGAGGGCGCACGAAAAAAGTCACAAAGGAAACAGGCCCCATCCTAAGCCCGCCAGGCGGGTGCCGGCAGGGGCGCACGAAAAGCATAAGCCTAGGGGATTACCGACTGCGGAACAATTGGAATAAATTTCAGGTTTATGCCAGTTTTTCCGAACAATCTCAGCCTGCGCCAGCTGCGCGCCTTTGACGAAGTGGCGCGCCAGGGCGCGTTTGCCCCGGCGGCGCGCGAGCTGTGCATCACCCAGTCGGCGTTGTCCGAGTCGATCCGCCAACTCGAAGAGGCGCTGGGCATGCGCCTGTTTGACCGCACCACGCGCACCGTGGGCCTGACCAGCGCGGGCCAGGCCTTCCTGCAGGATGTGCGCCACGCCTTCGACACGCTGGAGCAGGGCGTGCAGCACCTCAGCGACCTGGCGGCCCTGCGCCGGGGCAAGGTGCGGATTGCGGCCGCGCCCTCGGTGCTGGCGGTACTGCTGATGCCGGCATTGCCCCGGCTGCGGGCCGAGCACCCGGGCATCGAGGTCGATCTGATCGAGGACAGCGCCGAAGGCATTGCGCTGCGCGTGCACAGCGGGCAGGTCGACTTTGGCGTGGGCGCGGCCCACCCGGCCGGGGGCGAGCTGCTGACGCAGCCACTGGTCAGCGACCAGATGGGGTTGGTGGCCCAGGCCGATGAGCCCTTGCTGCAGGCCGCGCAATTGCACGCGGCCGACCTGGCGCAGCTGCCGTTCGTGGGCTTGACCACGGACACCGCCATCAGCCAGTTGCTGGCCACGGCCCCGGGCATGCCGGCCAATGTGCTGCACACGCCGCTGCGCGTGTCCAACCCGGCCCTGCTGTTCGACGCCGTGCGCCAGGGGCTGGGCGTCAGCCTGATTCCGGCCCTGACGGCGCAGCACCCGGCGCGCGGGGCCCTGGGCTTTCGCGTGCTGGACACGCCGCAGGTGGTGCGCCGCACCTTGCTGATCCAGCGCCCGCGCCGGGCCCTGTCCCCGGCGGCGCAATTGCTGTGCGAGGCCTTGGTGGCGCAGGTGCACACCCTGTCGCACCAGGCCGGGATGCTGCCGGATTAGGCCAGGGCCGCCTTGGCGGCTTTCTGGCGCAGGCGCACGTGCAGGGCGCAGGCCACGAACAGCAGCAGGCACAGGGCGATTTCCACCAGGGCCAGCCAGCGGCCGGGCGCCGTGTCGCTCCAGGCGCGGACCACGCCCTCGGTGAAATACAGCCACACCACCAGGCTGACCCAGCGGTAGGTGTACATGCGGCGCTTGAGCAGGCCCGCCAGCGGGATGCACAGCGGCAGGGCCTTGAGCACCAGCCACGAGCCACCGGGGCGCAGCGGCGCCAGCCACAGCTCCCAGGCCACGCTCAACACGATCAGGCCCAACAGGCTGCCCACGGCCAGCCAGCGGGTGGCAGCCACATCGCTGCCGGGAAGGGGGTTGGTTGCGGAATTCATCGGGGTGGCATCATACGGGGCATGGTCACCACCTTACACCGAGCACGTCAGCGCACGCGCCAATTGTTCAAAACCCTGCAGTCTTTCCCGTGGCGCAACACCCTGCGCACCCTCCAAACGCGCTTCAGCCAGGACCAGCTAGGCCTGACGGCCAGCAGCCTCACCTTCACCACCTTGCTGGCCCTGGTGCCCTTCTTCACGGTGCTGCTGTCGGTGTTCACGGCCTTTCCCAGCTTCGGGCGCCTGCAGGAGACCTTGCAGCGCTGGCTGGTCGACAGCCTGATTCCCGGCGAGATCGCCGTGCAGGTGATGAACTACCTGGTGCAGTTCTCCAGCAAGGCCAGCCAGCTGGGCGTGGTGGGCCTGGCCTTCTTGCTGCTCACGGTGGTCAGCCTGATCCTGACCATGGACAAGACGCTGAACCACATCTGGCGCGTGCAGCGCATGCGGCCGCTGGGCCAGCGCCTGCTGATCTACTGGGGCGTGATCACCTTCGGCCCGTTGCTGATGGGCCTGAGCATTGCCACCACCTCGTACGTGCTGTCGGCCTCGCGCGGGCTGGTGGCGGTGCTGCCGGAGAGCGTGCAACTGGGCTTCAATTCGCTGGAGTTCATGCTGCTGTCGGCCGCCATGGCGGCGCTCTACCACTTTGTGCCGAACACGCCGGTGCAGTGGCGCCACGCCTGGGCCGGCGGGCTGTTCGTGGCCGCGGGCATGGCCCTGGCCAAGAAAGTCCTGGGCCTGTACCTGTCGACCGTGCCCACCTACTCGGTGATCTACGGCACCTTCGCCACCTTGCCCATCCTGCTGATCTGGATCTACACCTGCTGGGTGATCTTTCTGCTGGGGGCGGTGGTGGCCGCCTACCTGCCCAGCCTGTTGGCCGGCAGCAGCCGCAGCCTGCACGAGCCCGGCTGGGAGCTGGAGCTGGCGCTGGAGGCCATCGCCGTGCTGGAGCCGCTGCGCAGCCAGGACCAGCGCGGCCTGCCCGCCATGGCCCTGGCCAAGCGGCTGCGGGTCGACCGCCTGCAGCTGGAGCCGGCGCTGTCCGCCCTGGCCAGCATCCGCTGGGTGGGGGCCATGCCGGAATCCGGCACCGCCTACCTGGAAGAGGGCGAGCCGCGCTATGTGCTGCTGGCCGACCCCGACCAGACCTTGCTGGCCCCCTTGCTGCAGCACATGCTGATCCGCCACACCGAGGGCACGGATGCGCTGTGGCGCTCCGCCGGCTGGGAGCACCGCCTGCTGCGCGATGCGCTGCCCCGCAGCCACGGTCCCTGCAAGGACCCCGTGGCCCAGGCCGGCGCCACCAGCCCTGCAGTGGTCCACTGAGTAGTGATGAAATCGGGCTATAGCGCAGATGGGGTATGCGCTGGTTGCTGCGTTTTCAGGAATTTTTCCGCCTGATCGCAGACAAAATGAAGCCCCGGTGCATGCGCAACCGGGGCTGTCGGCGACCACCTAGACTTGGTGCGAAGCCGTATACCTGGGTTTTCGGCCGGCGGGGCGGTAACTTGAGGCCGATTTCACACGCAGGCTGCGGCCTGTAGGCGCAGCGCGGCCTCCGTCGCCGGCCAGACAGCCCGGGGCTGGGGGAGGGCCTAGCATCCACCGGGCCACCGGTGCAGGGCCGGTAGCCCACTTTCTGCACTGTGTACCGCGCCACCATGCCGTCTTCCGTGATCACGCCCCAGATCTTCCGTGTGCCGACGCCCGAGGGCCAGCTGCATGTCCAGCGCTGGCAACCGCACGTGATGGCGGGCAAGTCGCCGATCGTGCTGTTGCATGACTCGCTGGGCTGCGTCGCCCTGTGGCGCGCGTTCCCGGCGCAGCTGGCGGCCGCCACCGGGCGCGCCGTGATCGCCTACGACCGGCTGGGCTTTGGCCAGTCCGATGCGCACCCGGGCCGGCTGGCCCCCGGTTTTGTGCAAGCCGAGGTGGCCGCCAGTTTCACGCCGGTGCACCAGGCGCTGGGGCTGGACGACTTCGTCATCTTGGGCCACAGCGTGGGTGGAGGCATGGCCGTGCAGGTGGCGGCGGCGTATGCCGCGCAGTGCCGGGCTTTGATCACCGAATCGGCGCAAAGCTTTGTCGAGGACCGGACCCTGGCGGGCATCCGTGCCGCCCGCGACCACTTTGCCCAGCCCGGCCAACTGGAGCGTCTGGCGCGCCACCACGGCGACAAGGCCGCCTGGGTGCTGGCGGCCTGGGTGGAGACCTGGCTGAGCGCGGCCTTCGCCGACTACCGCCTGGACACGGCCTGCCAGCAGGTGCGCTGCCCGCTGCTGGCGATCCATGGCGAGTGCGATGAATTCGGCTCCCTGCTGCATCCCGAGAACCTCTGTGCCTGGACACCAGGCCCTGGCGAAATCGACATCATCGCCGGCGGTGGCCATGTGCCGCACCGCGAGCAGCCCGCGCACCTGCTGCGCCGCATCGCCCGCTTCTTGCAGCCGCTGGACTGAGCGCAGCGGCAGGCATGCCCCGGAGGTCCCGGCACGCAGGCGATGGCGCAGCATCACGCCTCTTGCTTGCCAGCCCTGGACCGACGGTCACCCCGCCAGCCTCCTGGCGCGGCACGGCTTGCGCACTGACCAGGGGGCAGGGACGCGGCTTAGCGCAAGAAGCCGTGGATGGCAAACAGCGTGGCGTCGGGCGATTCCGTCATCTGGTTGTGGCCGTGCGGGATCATCTGCACCGTGACCGCCTTGCCGGCCGCCTGGGCGGCCTGGATCAGACCCTTGGCGGCCTTGGGCGGCGTCATCTGGTCCTGTTCGCCCAGCACGAACAGCACCGGGCAGGTGATGGCCGCCATGGCCGCCTCGCCGCCGGCATAGCTGTCACAGGCAGTGAAGCCGGCATGCAGCAGGTTGGTGTTGGCATTGCTGGCCAGCACGCGGCGGCCCAGGGCCATGCCGGCGCCAAACACCCAACTGCCCGCGCCATTCGGCGGTGCCAGTGTGGCGCGCGAGAAGGTGTTGACCATCTGGATGGCCTGCTCGGGCGTGTTCAGGGCCGACGCCAGCAGCGCGGGCGAGACCTTCATCGGAAAGGCCGTGCCCACCAGCACCAAGTGGCTGATGCGCTGCTGCAGGCGCGCCGCGGTCTCCATGGCGATCAGGCTGCCCCAGCTGTGGCCGACCAGGGCGGCGTGCTGCAGCCCCGCAGCATCCATCAACTGCGCGATGCTGTCCGCGGCGGCTTCGACCGACAGCGGGGGCGTGCCACCGCTCTTGCAGTGGCCGGGTAGGTCGATGGCCAGCACGTTCCAGCCATGGTTGGCCAGGTAGCGGCTTTGCAGCGCCCAGACGCTGTGGTCGCACAGCACCCCGTGGATCAGGATGGCCGTGGGCTTGGTGGCATCGAAGGCCTTGCCGCCGGTGTAGGCGTAGAGGGGGGCGTTGTTGACTGTGAAAAACATAGCTGTCTCCGCAATGTGGATAAGCGCCAGAGGCTGTTTTTATGAGAATGTTGGGGGCTCAGGTGTCGGCAATCAGCAGCTTGCCCAGGCACACGCTGTGGTCGTGCACATAGCCCAGGCTGGCGTAGAAGGCGAGGACGGCGTCGTTGCCGGCGCGCACCTGCAGGTTGAGCTTGGGGCAGCCGCGGGCGGTCAGCATCTGCTCGGCCAGCTGCACCAGGCGGCGGGCATGGCCCTGGCGCTGCAGCGACGGGTGCACGGCCAGGTAGTTGATCCAGCCGCGGTGCCCTTCGTAGCCGATCATGATCGAGGCCATGACCGCGCCGTCCGCGTCCGTGCCCACCAGGAACATCTCGGGTTGCACCTGCAGCTTGCGGTCGATGTCCTGGTACGGATCGTTCCAGGGCCGCGTCAGGCCGCAGGCCTGCCACAGCTGGACCGTGGCCTCGGTATCGGCGGGCGCGAACGCGCGGATCTGCAGCGCCATCAGGCCGCCTTCTCCGCAGCCTTCAGCGCGCGCTTGAGGTCGTCGATCAGGTCGTCGGCGTCTTCCAGGCCGATCGACAGGCGGATCGTGCCCTGGCCGATGCCGGCCTGGGCCAGCGCTTCGTCGGACATGCGAAAGTGCGTGGTGCTGGCAGGGTGGATCACCAGCGAGCGGCAGTCGCCCACATTAGCCAGGTGGCTGAAGACCTTCAGCGTTTCGATGAACGTCTTGCCCTGGTTGCGGTTGCCGGCAATGTCAAAGCTAAACACCGAGCCCGCGCCGCGCGGCAGCAGCTTCTTTGCCAACTCGTAGGAAGCATGCGTCTCCAGCATGGGGTGACCCACGCGGCTGACCAGCGGGTGGCTGGCCAGGAACTGCACCACCTTCTCGGTGTTCTTCATGTGCTTTTCCATGCGCAGCGGCAGCGTCTCAATGCCCTGCAGGATCAGCCAGGCGCTGTGCGGGCTCATGCAGGCGCCAAAGTCGCGCAGGCCTTCGCGGCGCGCGCGCAGCAGGAAGGCGCCGACGGTGCTTTCCTCGCTGAACACCATGTTGTGGAAGCCGTCGTAGGGCTGGGTCAGCTCGGGGAAGCGGCCCGACTTTTCCCAGTCGAAGCGGCCGCCGTCAACGACGATGCCGCCGATCACCGTGCCGTGGCCCGACAGGAACTTGGTGGCCGAGTGGTAGACGATGTCCGCGCCATGCTCGAAGGGCTTGATCAGCCAGGGCGAGGTCAGGGTGGAGTCGACCAGCAGCGGCACGCCGGCTTCGTGGGCAATCGCGCTGACGGTGGGAATGTCCAGCACATCGAGGCCGGGGTTGCCCACGGTTTCGCCGAAGAACAGCTTGGTGTTGGGGCGCACGGCGGCTTTCCAGCCGTCGATGTCGCCAGGCTTGACGAAGGTGGTCGCTATGCCGAAGCGCGCCAGCGTGTAGTGCAGCAGGTTCTGCGAACCGCCGTACAGCGCCGTGCTGGCCACGATGTGGCTGCCCGCGCCCATCAGCGTGGCGATCGACAGGTGCAGCGCCGCCTGGCCGCTGGCCACGGCAATTGCGCCCACACCGCCTTCGAGCGCCGAGACGCGCTGCTCCAGCACCGCATTGGTGGGGTTGGAGATGCGGCTGTAGACATGGCCGGGGCGTTCCAGGTTGAACAGGCTGGCCGCGTGGTCGCTGGATTCGAAGACGAAGGACGTCGTCAGATGGATGGGCACGGCGCGCGCGCCGGTGGCGGGGTCGGGCTGGGCGCCCGCGTGCAGGCTTAGGGTGTCGAAGCCGGGATCGGCGTAACCGGGCATGAAGCGTCTCCAGATCAATCAGGGAAATGCCGAACATGCTGGCACAGATGCGCGCACGGGGCAGCCAATTGGGCGACCAGGCGACCTGCGGAAAACCCTGAGAGCCCAGCCCGCACGCAGGGGTGCGGCGTGGTTGAAAAACCATAGCTGCTGGCGCGGCAGTTGGCGGTGTTTGCTGTGCTTGGGGGGTCATTTCAGAGCCTGGGCAAGCGCGGGCAGCTATTTTTTGTGTAGCGTGGGTGTCCGCCGTGTGGCAGATCCGGCCCGCGCCGCCCTGGATGTGGGCTATATTGCGCCACAGGCGCCGCCGCAGGCTGCGGCAGCCATTCCTGGAGAGACAAGACATGAAAGTGAGCGACATCCTGCGCCTCAAAGGCAGCACCCTGTATGTGGCACAGGCCGACGATGCCCTGGCCGATGCGGTGGCGGTGATGGCGGAAAAAGACATTGGCTCGCTGGTGGTCATGGAGCACGGCGACGTGGTCGGCATGCTGACCTTCCGCGAGGTGATCCAGGCCACGGTCAAGAACGGCGGCAGCCTGGGCACGACGCGCGTGCGTTCGGCCATGGACGATGCCCCGCTGACCTGCACCATGGAGACTGAGCTGGACGAAGTGCGCCGCATGATCCTGGACCGCCACGCGCGCTACATGCCGGTGATGGACAAGCGCATGCTGATGGGCGTGGTCAGCCTGTACGACGTGGCCAAGGCTGTGGTGGACAGCCAGAACTTCGAGAACAAGCTGCTCAAGGCTTACATCCGCGACTGGCCGCAGCAAGAGCCCAGCGATTCGCAGGACCAGGGCCGCTGAGCCCTGGCGTGTCCGCACTGGGCGCGGTGCGGCGCCCCCGAAAAAAAGCTTCCCGACGGGAAGCTTTTTCATGCCCGCCGCACGATCTGCGGCCTCAGTCGTTGGGGTGGGACAGTGGCGCTGCCGTGTGGCGCTCGGCGTGCTGCTGCACCCAGGGCCCGATGTCGGTGGCCGGCATCGGCTTGGCTAAGCGGTAGCCCTGCAGCACGGGGCAGCCGTGGCGCGCCAGCCAGTCGGCCTGCTCCTGCGTTTCCACGCCTTCGGCGACCACGGTCATGCCCAGGCTGGTGGCGATGTTGAGCACTGAGCGTGTCAGGGCGCTGGCGGCACTGCTTACGGTCACATCCTGCACAAAGCTCTTGTCGAGCTTGAGCTCGGAAATCGGCAGGCGGTGCAGATAGCTCAGGCTGGAGTAGCCTGTGCCGAAGTCGTCCATGGACAGGCGCATGCCCATGGCGTGCAGCGTCTGCAGGTTGTTGAGCGTGGCGGGGCTGCTGTCCAGCATCACGCTTTCGGTGATCTCCAGCATCAGGTCCTGGCCGGTCAGGCCATGGCGCAGCAGGGTCTGCTGCACTTGCATGGCGAAGTCGGGCAGGTGGAAGTTGTTGGTGGACAGGTTGATCGACACGTGCGGCATGGGCACGCCCTGGGCGCGCCAGTTGGCCAGTTGGGTGCAGGCTGCGTCGATCAGCCAACTGGTCAGGGTGTGGATCAGGCCCGAATCCTCGGCCACGGCGATGAAACGCGGCGGCGGCACCCAGCCCCATTCAGGGTGCTGCCAGCGGGCCAGCGCTTCTACGCCGTACAGCCGTTGCGCCCCACTGCTGCAGATCTGGGGCTGGTAGTGCAGCTGCAGGCCGCCGGCGGCCAGGGTGGTGCGCAGCTCGCGCTCCATGTCGGCGCGCTCCTGGCTGATCTTGCCCATCTCGGGGCGGTAGCGCTCCCAGCGCTGGCTGCCCTGGCCCTTGGCGGCATACATGGCCTGATCGGCGTGGCGCAGCAGGGTCTCGATGTCGGTGCCGTCCTCGGGGTAGGTGCACACGCCGACGCAGGCGTTGGGCGTGGTCATCACGCCGTTGATGCTGAAGGGCTCGGCGATGGCATCCAGCATGCGCTGCGCCAGAAAAGGCATCTGGTCGGGGGCGCAGTGCGGCATCAGGACCGCGAATTCGTCGCTGGACAGGCGCCCGACCACGTCTTCGGGGCGTGTGCAACTGCCCAGGCGGTCGGCAATTTCGCGCAGCAAGGCATCGCCGGCGGCGTGGCCCAGGCTGTCGTTCCACAGCTTGAAGCGGTCCAGGTCCAGAAAGAACACCAGGCCCTGGTGGCCACGCATGGCGTGCAGGGCCTGCTCCGCGCACTCGTTGAACATGGTGCGGTTGGGCAGTCGCGTGAGCGTGTCGTAATAGGCCAGCTGGCGGATGCGGTGCTTGCTGGCGTCGCGCTCCATGGCCACGGCGCACAGGTGCAGGCAGGCCAGCACCAGCTGGCGGTGCAGCTCGTTCGGGCTGCGCGGGGTGTCGAAGTAGAAGTCCAGCGTGCCGACGACCCGGCCTTCGTGGTTCTTGATCGGGCTGGACCAGCAGGCCCGCAGGCCGGCGCTGGTGAACAGGGTGGCGACGGCGCTCCAGTGCGCATCCTCGGTGATCGTCTGGACGATCACTTCATGACCAAGGTAGGCGGCCGAGGCGCTGGCGCCGTGGTCGGGGCCGGAGCGCACGCATTTCATCAGCTCCAGCACCTGGGGCGCGATGCTGGGCGCGGCCAGCGGGTTCAGCAGGCCACTGGCATCGACGTCCATGACGCAGACCTTGACCTGGGGAATCATCTGCTCCAGGGTGCCGCACATGTCGTGCAGCAGGTTGGCCAGGGGCTTTTCCATGACCACGTCTTCCAGCATCTGGCGCTGCAGAGCTTCGAAGCGTTTGGTGAATCCGATGTCGGTCAGCACGATGACCTCGGCCGTGGTGCCGACCTTGGGGAAGGGCTGGCGGTTGAGGGTGTTGACCGTGGCCGCGACCCACAGGGGGCTGCCGTCTTTGCAGCGCAGCAGCAGCTCGCCCGTGTAGGCGCCGTGCTGCTCCAGCTCGTCGCGGATGTGGGGTGCCAGCTCCGTGTCCTGTCCCAGCAGCTTTTCCAGCGGCCATGCATCTTGCATGTCTTGCAGGCTGTAACCCAGCAAACGCGTAAAACCTTCGTTGACATGGGCCACGCGCAACTGCTCGTCGGTGACGAGCCAGGCACTGTTGCTGCTGTGTAGCGCTTGTAACCAGTCCGCAGTGGGGGTGGCTGGTGTCAAGATGGTCATCAAGCGGCTTCCTTGAAAAATTTCTCAAATAGTAACAAGCTGTGGAAGCCACGCCAAGGCGTGACGGGTTGCGCATGCATAATTCAGCGCACTATGAGCGGCAATACCTTCGGAACTCTTTTCACCGTCACCAATTTTGGCGAGTCGCATGGCCCAGCGATCGGCTGCGTTATCGATGGCTGCCCCCCAGGGCTGCCCTTGACCGCGCAGGACATCCAGGCGGACCTGGACCGCCGCCGTCCCGGCACCAGCCGCCATGTGACGCAGCGCCAGGAACCCGACCAGGTGGAAATCCTCTCGGGCGTCTACGAGGGCGTGACGACAGGCACTCCGATTGGCTTGCTGATCCGCAACACCGACCAGCGAAGCAAGGACTACGCCAACATTGCGCAGAGCTTTCGCCCCGGGCATGCGGACTATGCCTACTGGTACAAGTACGGCGTGCGCGATCCGCGCGGCGGCGGGCGCTCGTCGGCCCGCCTGACGGCCCCCACCGTGGCGGCCGGCGCGGTGGCCAAGAAATGGCTGAAGCAGAAGTTCGGCACTGAATTTCGCGCCTGCATGACCCAGATCGGCGAGCTGCCCATCGGCTTCGAAAGCTGGGAGCATGTGCCGCACAACCCCTTCTTTGCGCCCGTGGCCGATGTGCAGGCGTTCGAGGACTACATGGATGCGCTGCGCAAGTCCGGCGACAGCTGCGGCGCCCGCATCCGCGTGCAGGCCACGGGCATGCCCGTGGGCCTGGGCCAGCCGCTGTACGACCGGCTGGATGCCGACATCGCCTACGCCATGATGGGGCTGAATGCCGTCAAGGCGGTGGAGATCGGTGCCGGCTTCGGCAGCGTCGCCCAGCGCGGCACCACGCACGGTGATTCGCTCAGCCCCGAGGGTTTTCGCAGCAACCACGCCGGCGGCATCGTCGGCGGCATCAGCACCGGCCAGGACCTGGAGGTGAGCATCGGCATCAAGCCGACCAGCTCCATCCTGTCGCCGCGCGAGTCGATCGATGTGCACGGCCACAGCGCGGAAGTCAGCACCAAGGGGCGGCACGACCCCTGCGTGGGCATCCGCGCCGCGCCGATTGCCGAGGCGCTGCTGGCGCTGGTGGTCATGGACCACGCGCTGCGCCACCGCGCGCAATGCGGCGATGTGCAGTGGACAGTGCCGCCGATTCCTGCGGCAGCGCCCTGAGGGCTGTAAAAAGATAGCTGTTAGCGCTGATTAAATCAGTGGTTCAAGGTCTTAATGGCCTGAAATGCTGAATTTTGGTGCGCCAGTAGCTCTCTTTTTTAATCCGCTGAAAATAAAAAAGGCCGCATGCAGCGGCCTTTTTTCATGGGGTGGCGTGGGCTTCAGGTGCGCACTTCGTCCACCAGCAGCTTGAAGTCGTCAATGTCCTCGAAGCTGCGGTAGACGCTGGCAAAGCGGATGTAGGCCACCTTGTCCAGCTTGCGCAGCTCGTGCATCACCAGCTCGCCGATGCGGCTGGAGGGCACTTCGCGCACGCCGGCGGTCAGCAACTGCTCTTCCACGTGCTCGATGGCCGCATCCACCTGGGCGGAGGCCACCGGCCGCTTGCGCAAGGCCAGGGCAAACGAGGCCTGCAGCTTGTCGCGGTTGTAGTCGATGCGCCGGCCATCCTTCTTCACCACGGTGGGAAAGCTCACGTCCGGGCGTTCGTAGGTCGTGAAGCGCTTGCCGCAGCTCAGGCACTGGCGGCGGCGGCGGATGAAGGCCCCTTCCTCGGCCACACGTGTTTCCACCACGGCGGAATCAGGGTGGCTGCAGAACGGGCACTTCATGCGGTCACCGGATTACTGGTAGACGGGGAAGCGGGCAGTCAGCTTGGCCACTTCGGCACGCACGCGCGCCAAGTTGGCCTCGTCGTTGGGGTTGTCCAGCACGTCGGCCACCAGGTTGGCGGTGATGCGGGCTTCTTCTTCCTTGAAACCACGGGTCGTCATGGCGGGGGTACCGACGCGGATACCGCTGGTCACCATGGGCTTTTCGGGGTCGTTGGGGATGGAGTTCTTGTTGATGGTGATGTGGGCGGCACCCAGGGCAGCTTCCGCGGCCTTGCCGGTGATGCCCTTGGCACGCAGGTCCACCAGCATGACGTGGCTCTCGGTGCGACCGGAGACGATGCGCAGACCGCGGGCGGTCAGGGTCTCGGCCACGACCTGGGCGTTCTTCACGACTTGCGCTTGGTAGGCCTTGAACTCGGGGGTCAGGGCTTCCTTGAACGCCACGGCCTTGCCAGCGATCACGTGCATCAGCGGGCCACCTTGCAGGCCGGGGAAGATGGCGCTGTTCAGCGCCTTCTCGTGTTCGGCCTTCATCAGGATCACGCCACCGCGCGGGCCGCGCAGGCTCTTGTGGGTGGTGGTGGTGACCACGTCGGCGTGGGGCACGGGGTTGGGGTACACGCCGGCGGCAATCAGGCCGGCGTAGTGGGCCATGTCCACCCACAGGATGGCGCCGACTTCCTTGGCGATCTTGGCGAAACGCTCAAAGTCGATGCGCAGGGCGTAGGCCGAGGCACCAGCGACGATGATGCGGGGCTTGTGCTCGCGGGCCAGCGCTTCCATCTTGTCGTAGTCGATGGCTTCTTCGGCGTTCAGGCCGTAGGACACCACGTTGAACCACTTGCCGGACATGTTCAGGGGCATGCCGTGGGTCAGGTGGCCGCCTTCGGCCAGGCTCATGCCCATGATGGTGTCACCGGGCTTGGCAAAGGCCATCAGCACGGCCTGGTTGGCCTGCGAGCCGGAGTTGGGCTGCACGTTGGCGGCTTCCGCGCCGAAGAGCTGCTTGATGCGGTCGATGGCCAGCTGTTCCACCACGTCCACGTTTTCGCAGCCGCCGTAGTAGCGCTTGCCGGGGTAGCCTTCGGCGTACTTGTTGGTCAGCTGGGAGCCCTGGGCTTCCATCACGGCGGGCGAGCAGTAGTTCTCGCTGGCGATCAGCTCGATGTGCTCTTCCTGGCGGTGGTTTTCAGCCTGGATGGCCGCAAAAACTTCGGGGTCGACGATCTCGACGGTATTGGTGCGTTGGAACATGGTTTGGCAGTCCTGTGAACTTGTATTCCCTTGAAAAGGGCTGCCCAGGCGAACGGCTAAAGACGCCCGATCAGTCTGGGCGGTACGCTCCCCGGTGGTTGGCACAGAGTCAGCAAGCCGCCCTGTGCAGCGATTCCACGTCAGTGCGGAGCCCGGAAGGCGGGCGCGCACCTATCGCCAGTTGCGTACCCTGCAAGTGTAGCCCAGGCCACCGGGCCCGGAAAACAACACAGCGCAAGCACCGCGTCGGCGCTGGGCCATTGCGGGTGCTTGCGCTGCGGGCGCGATCCAGGCGGGGATTACAGGTTGGAGCTGCGCGCCAGGGTGCCGTCGTCGTGCACGTTGCTGGCGGCCACGGCCTCCGTGGCCTGGGCGGCTTCGGGGGTGATCAGGCGCTTGGCCACCAGGGCCGGGCGTGTGGATGTGGTCGGGGTGGTGCTACCGGCCACCTGGCGCAGGCGGCGGTGCTCGGCCATCACCTTGGAGGCGTAGCCACCGTCGGAGTTCAGGTTGGCGGCGCCGACGTAGTACTTCAGCGCCCCTTCCACGGAGCCGGTGATGCGGATGTAGTCCTTGAGGATGGCCACGCCCACGCGCAGATTGCTCAGCGGGTCAAATGCCGCATGGTTGCCGCCGAAGTTTTCGTACTTGTCGGTGTGGACCTTGGTCATCACCTGCATCAGGCCTTGCGCGCCGACCGAGCTCTGGGCAAACGGGTTGAAGCTGGACTCCACCGCCATGATTGCCAGGATCAGGGTCGGGTCGATCCGTTGCTGCGTGCCCAGCTCGAACGCCTCGGCCACGATGGCGGCAATCGGCTCGGCCGCGACCTTGTACTTCTTGCTGATCCAGTAGGCGACTGCGGCCTGCTCCTTGGGCAGCTCCTTGGGGTTGGCCGCCGTGGTGCGCTCAATGGCTTCCGGCTCGGGCGTGTAGCCGACCACGGCCACATGGCGCTGTTGCAGCCAGTCGCGCAGATGGGCTTCACCCTGGGTGCGCAACTCGGGCTTGGCCACGAGGGCCACCACAGCAAAAGCAACCGCCAGGCCGATCAAGGCGAAGCTGTTGTGAATGATTTCTAAAAAGCCTTCGGTGACATCCGACGCAAAGGTGCGTACGGCGCCCACCCAGTTTCCCGGCTTGGACATGGCGTTTCCTTTCTGGAGGCTGGGGTGGAGTGCCCGTAGGGGCGTTCCTGCGCGCCAGCCTGAGATCCGATAGCTACTGTTTCATGCGCTTACTCAGCGCCTCGAGGGCATGAACATCCCCAGGCGGGGATTGAAGTAACAACGATTGACAATCTTGCGATTTGAAGAGGGCGGATTCTAAATTTGCTCCAAATTACCAGTCAATACTTTAAAAATTGTTTTTTATTACTTTTGGTTCTTATTTGGCCATGTGGAATGCGGGGTGCAAGCCGTAACTGCCTGTAAAAGCTGGGTTTGCTGCGTTTGTCAATGCCTTGGGCGCTATCAAACTGGGGATGTGCTTATTTGATTTTTAAATTCATCAATCTGTTCGATAGTCGAAATATTTGAAAATGGCGCGGGATATGACAATTGATGACGTATCCCTGCTTGGATCAGTGTTAATTTTTTGGTGGGCTTCACCGGGGCGCCGGCGCGCGCGTTAAGGTTCAAGCGGGGCATCACCTATGTACGGAGCAGGTTCAACAATGACAAATACTCAACAAGCACGGCCGGGGATGGGGGTGGGGCGCAAGCTGGCGGTGGCCGCTGGCGCCGTGGTCTTGGTTTGGGGCGGGCTCTGGCTGGCCTTGCCCGGTGTGATTGCACGGCAGGTGCAGGACAAGGCCACTGAAGCCTTGGGGCGCAACGTCACTGTGCGCAGCGTCGAGGTGTCGCCCTGGTCGCTGGCCGTGGCGGTGCGGGGGCTGGAAGTGGCAGGCTTGCCGGGTCAGGCGCCCGCACTTTCTATAGAGCGCCTCTATATCAATGCCTCCGCCACCAGCCTGCTGCGCTGGGCGCCGGTGCTGGATGCGCTGGAGCTGGACCAGCCCGTCGTGCGCGTGCGCCAGGATGCCCCTGGCCACTGGGACTTTGCGGATGTGTTGGACAAGCTCCAGCAGAACCCGGAGCCCAAGGACCCCGAGGCGGGGCTGGCGCGCCTGGCGCTCTACAACATCCAGATCCGAGATGGCCGCGTGGAGCTGGATGACCAGGTCGCCGGGGTGCAGCACAAGATTGAAGCGCTGCAGATGCAACTGCCCTTCATCAGCACGCTGCCTTCGCAGCGCGAGGTGAAGGTGCAGCCCCAGCTGTCCATGCGCCTGAATGGCAGCGAGCTGGCCACGCAGGCGGTGGCCACGCCCTTCGACGAGGCGCACCGCGCGCAGGCCAAGCTGCAGATTCAGCAGTTTGATCTGGCGCCCTATGCGCCTTACCTGCCGGCCAGTGTGCCGCTCCAGCTGCAGCAGGGGCAACTGGATGCCGAGCTGCTGGTGGCCTTCGAACAGGTCGAGCAACCGACGGTGCAACTGCAAGGCAGCACGCTGCAGGTGTCCAACCTGCAGCTGCAGGACCGTGCGGGCCAGCCATTGGCGGGGTGGTCGCAGCTCAAGGTCGAGCTGGGCGATACGCGCCCCTTGCAGCAGCAGGTGCGTGTGGCGGCGGTCAGCCTGCAGCAGCCTTTCGGGCATGTGCATCGCCGGGCGAATGGGGAATTCTTGCCCGCACCTACACCAACACCCGCGGTGGCGGTGGCGCCGGTGGTTGCGCCGGCCGTGGCGGCGACGGATGCTGCACAAAGCATAGCTGCTAGCGCAGAGTGGAAGCTGCTCATTGACCGATTGGATGTGGAAGGCGGTTGGGCCAGCTGGCGCGATGAGATGGGGCAGGTCGAGGCCGCCTTGCGCGTCGACCAGCTCCAGCTGCAAGCCCGGGATCTGGCATGGCCCATGGGGAGCGACGCCGAGTGGACGCTGGCGGCGCAGCTGCAGGGGGAAGACCGCGCCGCACGCGGCAGCCTGCGCAGTACCGGCAAGGGGGGGATCGACCAGGGCCAGGCCTCGGTGGTGGTGGACAAGTTCGATGCCCAGGCCGTCCAGGCCTATGCCCGGTAATGGATCAAGCTGCCGGTGGGCGGCCTGGCCTCGCTGACGGCCGACGTGACTTGGCAGTCTGGCCAGGTCCAGGCCACGGTGCCGACACTGGCCGTGGAGTCGGTGGCGCTGGGGCGTGCGGCCGCCCCGGAAGTGGCGTGGACTGGCTTGCAACTGCGCAATCTGCGACTGGATACGGCCCGACAGCAAGTCCTGGTGGAGCACGTCGGGCTGGAGGCGCCACGGGCCCGGGTGCAACGCAATGCCCAGGGCCGCTGGATGTATGAGCAATGGCTGCAGCCCGTGGCCGGGGCGCCGGCCAAGGGGCGCGAGACGGTCACATCCCCGGCCGGCAAGCCCTGGCAGGTGCTGGTGCAGGACATGGAGCTGGCTGCCGGGCAGGTGGAGCTGACGGATGCCTCGCTGGGCGACATGCCGCTGGCGATCCGTTTGTCGGACGTGCAGTTGCGCATGCAGAACCTGGACAGCGTCAAGGGCACGGCCCAGGCCAAGCTGTCGGCCCGCATGGCCGAGCGCACAGTGCGCGGTGGCTGGGGCAAGCCGGGATCCTTGTCCTACGACGGCGATCTGCAGCTGGACCCGTTGATGACCAAGGGCCGGGTCCAGGTCAACGCCTTGCCCTTGCAGGCGTTCGAGCCGTACATGGCTCCGCATCTGAATGTACGCCTGGTGCGTGCCCTGGCCAGTTTTGATGGCACGGTGCAGTTCGCCCAGCGCCCCAGGGGGCCGCAGCTGCAGCTCCAGGGCCAGGGGCGGGTGACGGATGTGCACGTCCAAAGCCTGCTGGGGGATGCGCAGGCGGCCCACGCCGTCCAGGGGCCGCATGCGGCGGCCGCCCTGGCCGCCGAAGACCTGCTGCGCTGGAAGCAATTGCGCTTGCAGGGGCTGCGTGTGAACCTGCAGCCGGCGCAGCCACCGCACATTCAGGTGCACAGCACCGAGTTGCAGGATTTCTTTGCACGCGTGGTGGTGCTGCCGGAAGGGCGGCTGAATTTGCAGAACCTGGTGAAGACGGCGCAGTCCGAGGGCGCCGCCGCTGCCGATGCGGTTGCGCCAGCCCCTGCTGAGCAGGCCCCTGCCGCCAGTGCCGCGCCCGCAGCGCCGTCGGCGCGCATCGACATGGGGCCGATCACCTTGCAGGGCGGGGTGATCAAGTTTTCGGACTTTTTCATCCGCCCGAACTACACGGCCGACTTGACCGCCCTGCAGGGCAGTCTGGAGGCCTTCTCCTCGCAACCGGCCGCCCCGGGCGAGGCCCCAGCCCTGGCCAAGCTGACTTTGGACGGGATTGCACAAGGTACGGCGCAGTTGCACATCGATGGACTGATCAACCCCCTGGCCCAGCCCTTGAGCATGGATGTGCGTGCCCAGGTGCAGGGGCTGGATCTGTCGCCGCTCACGCCTTACGCTATTAAGTATGTGGGGCACGGGATCGAGAAGGGTAAGTTCAGCATGGATGTGCGCTACCAGGTGCAGCCCGACGGGCAGCTCACGGCGTCCAACCAGCTGGTGCTGAACCAGCTCACCTTCACGGATCCGGTCGAGGGGGCGCCGACGTCCTTGCCCGTGCGTCTCGCGGTGGCGCTGCTGGCCGACAGCCACGGCGTGATTGACTTGAACCTGCCGATCAGTGGTTCACTCAACGACCCGCAGTTCCGCATCGCTCCTGTGGTCTTCAAGATCATCGGCAACATCATTCGCAAGGCAGTGACGGCGCCATTCAGCTTGTTGACGGGCGCGTTTGCCTCCGAGGATGACAAGAGTGACATCGCGTTCGAGCCAGGGCGCGCCAGCCTCAATTCCCAGGCGCAGAGCAATTTGCAGCAATTGGCCAAGGCCATGAGCAGCAAGCCGCAGCTCAAGCTCACCCTGGTTGGCCAGGCCAATGGCGCCACGGAAGCGGAGGGTTGGAAGCGTGCCCAGCTGGAGCAGTTGATGAATGGCCCCAAAGCCGAATCCGATGACGAGGCGCCACCCGAGCGCAGCGACAAGCAGAAGCTGGCGGCCCTCAAGCAGGCCTATCGCAACACGGTCAAGGACCGTCCACGCAACATGCTGGGCTTGGCCAAGGACTTGCCCGCCGAGGAGATGCAGGCCCTGATCCTGCGGGACATGGTGATTCCCGCCACCGCTTGGCCGGATCTGGCCACCGCGCGAGCCCAGAATGTGCGCGATTACTTGTTGGCCCAGGGGGTGGATTCTGGCCGCGTGTTTCTGGGCAACGCGGAAACCAAGGCTGCCAACCCGGCGACCCCTTCGGTGTTATTGAACATTTCTGTCCAGTGATACTTTGGGTCTTTGCAATTAGCGGCGAAAATACACGCTAACCAGCGCGCAAGCTGGGAGTGCAGCTTGCGAGCAAGACACAAAGCCCTTCATACCTTTGGGATGAAGGGCTGTTTTCCTATTTCATGATTCCTAATTTATCCGCAGCCACATGTCTGACGCACCTGAAATGAATCCCTCCCCAGCCAAGCAAGCAGAGGCTCATCCGCTCGATGCATTGACCGGCGGTGCGTTTTCTGCCGCGACCTCGGGTGATCGCGCTGCGCGCATCCGCGAATGGCTGGGTACGCAGCCGTCTGAGGAGCAATTGCAAGAAGTCTTCAAGGAACTGAGTGTGCGGGACAAGAGCGTGGCACGCCTGGTGCGCGAGCGCATCGACGATATCCGCCGTGTCAAGAGCCAGGAAGTGATTGCCGTGGAATGGGCGCAAAAGGCCCAGGACTTGCTGGCCGCGGCGCCGTTGAATGTGGCGGAGGCGGTGGCCTGGCAGCGGGATGCGGCCAAGGCTGGAGCCCCCTTGTCGCGCGAGCCCTTGGCTGGCTTGAAGCAGCAATTGGCCGAGCGGGTCAAGACCATCGAAGACCTGCAGCACCGTGTGCAGGTGCAGCGTGAGGCTGCGGTGCTGCTGGCGCAGCGCATCGAGGTGTTGTCCACCAAGTCGTGGCACGACGCGGCGGCCGCCCAGGAAGGGCTGCGTGCGGATGTGGCCAACTGGCAGGCCCAGGCGTCCGAGCTGACGGGTGACGCCAGCTGGCCCAGCGTGAATGACCGTTTCCCGCCACAACTGCAAAACTCGCAAACCCAGCTGCTGGTGGTGTGGGAAGCTTTCGAGTCGGCGCTCACCCTGACGCAGGCTGCGGCAGCCGATGAGCAGGCACCTTTGCCGCCTGTGCCCATGTGGGCCGATGAAATCCGCGTGGCCCGCGGCCTGCCTTCCGAGCTGGTCGCGGCCGCGCCCGCGAAGGCCGTGGCCAGCAAGCCTGCCAAGGTCGATGCCATGCACAAGCAACAGACGGCCGTGCAGGCCGTGCAGCCCGCGTTGCAGGCGCTGGCGGCGGCGCAGGACAAAGCAGCGGCGATTGCCGAGGTGCGGGCCTTGCTCAAGCAACAAGGGCGCTGGCTGGATGCAGCCACGGCCCAGCAAGTGCACGAGCAGTTGCTGGCTGCGGGGGACACGCAAGGCTGGCAGCCTCAGCAGGTCGACCGCGTGCGTGAAGAACTGGTAGCCAAGGCGGAAGGCTTGCTGGCCCGCCCCGAAGGCCAGGCACTGGGCGGGCGCAAGCTGCAAGAAGCCTTGCGCCAGTTGCGCGAGCAGTGGAAGCAGGCCGACCAAGGCGCTGCGCCCAACCATGCGCTGTGGAAAAAGTTTGACGATGCGTGCAACAGTGCCTACAAGCAGGTGGAAGCCTGGTTGGAGCGTGTGCGCGCGGAAGCCGGACAACACAAGGCTGCGCGCCTGGCGCTGATCGATGAAGTCAAGGCGTGGGCGGCGGCACAAGTCCAGACCCAGGACTGGAAGCAGGCCACCCGCGCTTTGCGCCAGTTTGCAGAACGCTGGCGCGATGGTGGCCACGTGGGTGAAAAGCAGTTTGCCGAGTTGCAGGCGGCCTGGAAGCAGGCCATGGCCCAGGCTGAAGCGCCGCTGCATGCCGCGCAAAAGGCCAGCATCGATCGCCGCCACGCCATGATTGCCGAGGCACAGGTGCTGGCCGATGCACCCAGCCTGCGCATCGACGCCGTCAAGGCCTTGCAGCAGCGCTGGCAGGCCGAGGCGCAGGCCGTGCCTCTGGATCGTAAGCACGAGCAAAAGTTGTGGGACACTTTTCGCAAGCCCCTGGATGAGGCTTTCGACCGCAAGGGGGCGGAGCGCAGCCGTGCGCCTTCTCTGAAGCATCTGCCTCCTCACGATCGTGCGGTGTTGGAAGCCGCCAAAGCCTTGCAGGCAGCGAATGCCTCAGGTGATGCCTCGCAGATCCGGGGTGCCATGGCGGCTTTGGAAGCGGCGTTGCATGCACAGCCATCTGCAGAGACCGACGTTGCGGTGACCGAGGCAGCCTCCCATACAGATGCATCGCCGTCGGCGGTGGTCAAGCAGGATCGCCCTGTGGTGGCGGTGCGCGGTGATGACCGTCCGGGCGCGAAGAAAGAAGCCGTTGCGCCGGTGCGCGACCTGCGTGCTTCGGCGCGCAAGGATGCGCGTCCGCAGCGGGCAGAGCGTGGTCCGCGCCTGGGAGATGCGGCTTTTCGTGCCCAGCGTGAAGCACTGGAGGGGGCGCAATTCGCCTTGCGCAAACTGGCCGCGCAAGCCCATGGCGAAGCCGTGTCTCACTTGGTGGATGCCTGGGTGCATCGTGATGCCGAGCGTTTGCCGTCGGCCCAGGAGTTGGGCGGCAAGGTGACAGCGCAGGTGCGCAATGCCTGGGTGCAGGCTGTGGTCGCGCCTGCGACAGGGGATGCGGGCGAAGCCTTGCTGCGCCTGGAGATCGCGGCCGATGTGCCAACGCCTGCCGAGTACTTGTCTGCCCGCCGCATGCTGCAACTGCAGCTGCTCACACGCCGCAATGCAGCCACGCCGGACCAAACATGGTCGCAGGACGTGGCCACGGTGCTGGCTGCTGCCCACTCGGATGCTGCGGCACGCCGTTTGCACAACGTGCTCAAGCCGCTGATGCGCAAGTGATGGTGTGATAGTGTGAAGGGGTGGACATGCGTCACCCCAGTCGATGCAAAAAAGCCGCTGGATTCAGCGGCTTTTTTTATGGCGAAGAGTCGTAGGAGCAAACAAAAAAGCCATCGCGATAAGGCGATGGCTGGTTGTGTCTGGTGCCCAGGAGAGGACTCGAACCTCCACGGAGTTACCCGCTAGTACCTGAAACTAGTGCGTCTACCAATTCCGCCACCTGGGCAAAATCAACTGCTTGCTTGTAGGTGTGGTAGCACCCGACAGTGTGATTTTGTTGGCATTGACAATGCCGCAAATTTTTTGGTGCCCAGGAGAGGACTCGAACCTCCACGGAGTTACCCGCTAGTACCTGAAACTAGTGCGTCTACCAATTCCGCCACCTGGGCAAAAGACAGTTGTTTTTAATGAAGTGAGGTAGCACTCAACAATCTGCTTTTGTTGATGTATGCCGAACAGACATGCATCGCAAATTTTGGTGCCCAGGAGAGGACTCGAACCTCCACGGAGTTACCCGCTAGTACCTGAAACTAGTGCGTCTACCAATTCCGCCACCTGGGCTGATTTCCATTGTCAACTTTTAAGGGTTAACGCTAGATTTCAATTTTTCTGAATTTCAAATTCTACTTCCAAACAAAACGTTCACTTGGTAGTTTGTGAACTTTTTGTTTTCCGACGCTGCATGCAGTTGTCGTTAAACTTGGTGCCCAGGAGAGGACTCGAACCTCCACGGAGTTACCCGCTAGTACCTGAAACTAGTGCGTCTACCAATTCCGCCACCTGGGCTTTCAGGAAAGATTTAGATTGTATAGCAAAAAAATGGACCAACGCACCAATTCACGCAATTCGCTCAAAGAGATTGAAGGCACGGTGCAGGGGCATCGCGATGGGCACGGTTTCATCATCCGTGACGACGGTGAGGCGGACATCTTCATCCCCGCCAATGAGATGCGGGCGGTGCTGCACAAGGACCATGTGCGTGTGACCATCGTGCGCCAGGATCGGCGCGGCCGCCCCGAGGGGCATATCGTTGAGATCATCGACCGTCCCACCAAAACCTTGATCGGTCGCCTGCTGCAGGAAAGTGGCGTGTGGCTGGTGGCGCCGGAAGACAAGCGCTACGGCCAGGATGTGCTGGTGCCGCAGGGGGCCACCAGCCAAGCAAAGACGGGCCAGGTGGTGGTGGTGGAGTTGACGGAGGCGCCGGCGCTGTTCGGTCAGCCGGTGGGGCGCATCGTGGAAGTGCTGGGCGAGGTCGACGACCCCGGCATGGAAATCGAGATCGCGGTGCGCAAATATGGCGTACCGCATGTGTTTTCGGAGGCCTGTCTGGCGGCCGCCAAGGCGCTGCCGGAAAAGGTCATGGCCAAGGACCGCAAGGGCCGTGTGGACCTGCGTGATGTGCCGCTGTGCACCATCGATGGTGAGGATGCCCGCGACTTCGACGATGCCGTGTATTGCGAGCCGGCCAAGGTCGGGCGCGCCAAGGGGTGGCGCCTGCTGGTGGCGATTGCCGATGTGAGCCACTATGTGCAAAACGGCAATGCCATCGACATCGATGCCTACGACCGCGCCACCAGTGTCTATTTCCCGCGCCGCGTGATTCCCATGCTGCCCGAGAAGCTGTCCAACGGCCTGTGCTCGCTGAACCCCGATGTGGATCGCCTGTGCATGGTCTGCGACATGCTGGTCACGGCGAAGGGTGAGGTGCATGCCTACCAGTTCTACCCCGGGGTCATGCACAGCCATGCCCGCTTCACCTACACCGAGGTGGCGGCCATCCTGTCGAACACCCGTGGGCCCGAGGCAACGCAGCGCAAGGCGCGCGTGCCGGATCTGTTGAACCTGCACGGCGTCTTCCGCGCCTTGCTGGAGGCACGCAATACGCGTGGTGCGGTCGACTTCGACACGGTGGAGACTCAGATCGTGTGCGATGAGAACGGCCGCATCGAGAAGATCGTGCCCCGCACGCGCAACGATGCGCACCGTCTGATTGAGGAGTGCATGCTGGCGGCCAACGTCTGCGCGGCCGACTTCATTGAACAGAATGGGCACACGGCCTTGTTCCGCGTGCACGACAAGCCGTCGGCCGAGAAGATTGATTTGCTGCGCGGTTACCTGAGGGCGGTCGGCGTGAACCTGTCGGTGTCGGATACGCCCAGCCCGGCGGAATTCCAGGCGATTGCCGATGCCACCAAGGACCGGCCCGATGCCCAGCAGATCCACACCATGCTGCTGCGCACCATGATGCAGGCCATGTACATGCCGGACAACGGTGGGCACTTTGGCCTGGCGTTCAGTGCCTACACCCACTTCACCAGCCCCATCCGCCGCTATCCGGACCTGCTGGTGCACCGCGTCATCAAGTCCATCCTGAACGATGCCAAGTACAAGCTGCCCAAGCTGCCCGAGCCCGGCGAGGCCCAGGCCAAGCTGGCCAAGCGCCTGGCCAGCCGGGTGGGGGAGCCGCAGATCCAGCCGCGCAGCCGTGCCGTGATGGCCGAGTTGCAGGCCTGGGAAGCTGCAGGCCTGCATTGCAGCGCCAACGAACGCCGTGCCGACGAAGCCAGCCGCGACGTGGAAGCCTGGCTGAAGTGCAAGTACATGCGCGACTACCTGGGTGAGGAATTCGCGGGCACGGTGACGGCGGTGACCTCCTTTGGCATCTTCGTGACCCTGGATGCGATGTATGTCGAAGGTCTGGTGCACATCACCGAGCTGGGGGGGGACTACTTCAAGTTCGATGAGCAGCGCCAGGAGTTGCGCGGCGAGCGCACCGGGGTGAGCTACACGATTGGCACGCGCCTGCAGGTGCAGGTCAGCCGCGTGGACTTGGATGGCCGCAAGATCGACTTCCGCATCGTGCAGGACGAGCAGGAGGCGCTGAACACGCGCAACCGGGGCGGCAAGCGCGCGGCGTTTGCCCCGCGGGGCGAGGGCGATCGCACGCACGAAGAGCCGGCACCCCGTGCCCGCAAGGACAAGGGGCGCGGCTATGGCGGCGCCGGTGCTGGTGGTGCCAAGGCCAAGCCGGCGTCCGGCAAGTCCTGGCAGGATCCGGCGGCCGCTGGCTTTGGTGCCGTGCGCGGCAAGCCGCACGCCGATGACAAGCCGGCGGGCAAGTCCGGACGGCGCCGCCGCTGAAGCAGGCTGCCGCAACCCGGGGGCGGGGCCCTGTGTGTTGCGCATCTGTCGCCAAGCATCATCCGCTGGGCTGCCTTGAATTCAGGAGCTGCTCGCGCAGATCTGGCAAGGGTTTTGATTAGTTTTCTATTTGAAACGCTTGTCTAGTAAGCGCGAGCAGCTCTTTTTTATTCAAAGACTTTGTAATTGCGCCTGTGCCAGCGCGGAGGCGATCAGGGCGCGCTGGGCCGGCCATTGGTCGGCCAGGGCGCCATGCTCCCACGCGGCCTGGCTGGCGACGGTGTGGGCGGGCAGGTCGGCTTGCCAGCGTGCGGCCAGGATGCCGGCCAGCACATCGCCGGTGCCGCCGATGGCCAGGCGCGGATTGCCCGTGGGGTTGATGTGCGGAGTCTCGCCCGGGCTGGCGATGATGCTGCCCGAGCCCTTGAGCAGCACCGTGCACTGCAGGTTGTCGGCCAGCGTCTGTGCTGTGGTCAGGCGTTGGCCCTGCACCTCGGCGGTGCTTTGGCGCAGCAGGCGTGCGGCCTCCAGTGGGTGGGGGGTCAGGATGGTGGCATGGCCGCGTGCCCGGCGGGCCTGCACAGCATGGTGTAGCGTCTGGTCACGGGCCAGTGCGTTCAGTGCATCGGCATCCAGCACCAGGCGCGGCGCCTGTTCCAGCACGGCAGGCAGCCATGCGTGCACGACCTGCCCACCGCCGCAGCCGCACACCACGGTGGCATGGGCCAGGTGGCCGCGGGCGCTGTCCGCATCCGGCAGCATCAGGTCGGGCAGTGGCGGGTAGACGCTGAATTCCGGGGTGTTCAACAGGTGCAGTAGGGTGCGGCCTGCGCCGTGGTGCAGGGCGGCGCTGGCAGCCAGAATGGCGGCGCCGACCATGCCCGGGGCGCCGCCAATCACCAGCACGTCGCCAAAGCTGCCCTTGTGGCTGTTGTGGCGGCGCCTGGGTTGGGGTGCCGGGCCGCTGAGCCAGGCGCTGGGGGGCTGTTGCTGCAGCCAGTCGGTGCATTCCAAGTCGTCCCACCAGATGTCCCCGCAGGCGTCGCGCCCGTGAGCGGTGAACAGCCCGGGTTTCAGGGTCAGCAGGCTCAGGGTGTGGCGGCTGCTGGGCTGCCAGGTCTCGGGGGGCGTGTAGCCGGGGAGCCAGGTGCCGTGGTCGGTGTCCAGGCCCGTGGGCAGATCGACGGCGATCGAATGCCCGGCGCTGGTGTAACTGCGCTGCAGCAACTGCTGCAGCGGTGTGGCGTCGGCACCACTGCGGGCGCGCTGGCCCAGTCCCAGTAGCGCGTCGATGACCACATCTTCGGTGGTCAGCGACGGAGTGGCGTGGGGCGACAGCCACTCCACCGGCGTTTGCCGGGCCTGCTGCCAGGCGGCATGGGTGTCGTCGCTGCACGCGTCTGGGTTGCCCAGCCAGTGCACGCCGACTTTCAGGCCGCGCCGCGCCAGATGGCTGGCTGCCACCAGTCCATCGCCACCGTTGTTGCCCGGCCCGCACAGCACCCAGGCCTGGCGCGCCTGCGGCGCCACGGTGCGGGTCAGGTCGGCGATGGCCTGGCCGGCGCGCTGCATCAGGCTGGGTTGTTGGGGTTGGGCCAGTGCGGCCTGCTCGATGCTGCGGCTGGCTTGCGCATTCCAGAGGGGCCGTGATGTGGTGGCGTGCCAGTGAATGCGCTGCAGCATGGTGTCTCCTAAAACCGCAGGGGGCTGAAGGCCTGCATGTCGATGGCGGTGGGGCGGCCGGCCAGCATGTCGGCCAGGGCCCGGGCGCAGCCTGCCGCCAGGCTGGCGCGTGGCTGCCGTGC
>NZ_JAZHFR010000170.1:0-1930 GCF_036541385.1 Comamonas sp. GCA5
AGCGCTGCGGCCCCAGGCCGCGCCCTTGCCCTTGCCCTTGCCGGGCGCCGCGGCGAAGGCCGGTGGCCATGCGCCGAACCAGCCGGCTTCGGCCGACGCGGGGGCGTGGGAGGACTTCTAGCCCGGGGCGCTGCGGCTTTATCCGATCAGGGTTTGCCAGGGACTGCCCGTTCACAGGGCAGTGAAAAAATCAAACACCCTCCAGGGGCCAGGCCCCGGGGGGTGTTTGCACATGGGAGGCAGACCGACCCCGCCACGGGGCCGGTCCGCAGACAACAACAAGGAATGGAGAGAGGGGCATCATCATGCGTTTGAACAATTTGCCTGTGGCCGTGAAGCTGTGGGGGGTGGTATTGGGGTCCATGGGGGCCATGCTGACGCTGGCATTCAGCCTGTTGGTGTTCGCCGAGCGCACCGCCGAGCAGGTGAACGCCAAGACCCAGGCGGCGGATGTGCGCATCGCCACCACCATGCGCTGGAAGGCGCTGACCGAACTGTCGGTGGAGCGGGTGGTGGTCAGCGCCATGTCGTCGGAGTCGGTGCTGGTGCAGGAAATGAAAGCGCTCAGCGCCCAGGGCATTGCGCGCATCAGCGAATTGCAGAAAGAGGTCGAGGCCCAGGCCGATTCGGAGCAGGAAAAAGCCCAGTTGGCCGTGGTGGCTGGCAACCGCGCCAAGGCGCTGGAAGCCGTGGCCAAGATCAACCGTTCGCGCGAAGAGGGCGATGTGCTGCAGGCGATGGAGCTGGCCGTCCAGGCGCTGCGCCCCGCGGCCGCGGTGTACGTCAAATCCCAGGATGATCTGGTGCAGCTGCAGGAGCAGATGCGCCACCAGGTGCGCGAGCAGGCCCTGCAGGAGCGCCAGCGCACCTACTGGGTGGTGGGTGCGGCCAGCCTGGTGCTGGTGCTGGTGGGCGTGGCCCTGGCCGGCATGATCGTGCGCTCCATCACGCGGCCGCTGGGCCGTGCCGTGCATCTGGCGGACACGATTGCCGCCGGCGATCTGACCGTGGACGTGCACGACGAGCGCAAGGACGAACTGGGCCACCTGCTGCGCAGCCTGAGCGCCATGACGCAGAAGCTGCGGACCGTGGTGGGCGAGGTGCGCAATGGCGTGGATTCCGTCTCTTCGGCCGCCAGCCAGATTGCCACCGGTAACCAGGACCTGTCGGCCCGCACCGAGCAGACGGCCGCCAACCTGGAGGAAACCGCCGCCAGCATCGAGGAGCTGACCGCCACCGTGACCCAGTCGGCCGACACCGCCCGCCAGGCCAACCAACTGGCTTCCACCGCCGTGCAGGCCGCCGAGCGTGGCGGCGAGGTGGTGCAGCAGGTGGTGCACAGCATGGAGCAGATCAATGCCTCCAGCCGCAAGATCAGCGACATCATCGGCGTGATCGATGGCATCGCCTTCCAGACCAACATCCTGGCGCTGAACGCGGCGGTGGAAGCGGCGCGTGCCGGTGAGCAGGGCCGCGGCTTTGCCGTGGTGGCCGGCGAAGTGCGTTCCCTGGCTGGCCGCAGCGCCGAGGCGGCCAAGGAGATCAAGCAGCTGATCAGCGCCAGCGTGGACAATGTCGATACCGGTTCGGCCCAGGTGGCACAGGCTGGCGAGAGCATGCAGGAGATCGTGGCCAGCGTGCGCCGCGTGACGGATTTGATCGGTGAGATCACGGCCTCGGCCACCGAGCAGCGCGATGGCATCGGCCAGGTCAACCAGGCGGTCAGCAACCTGGACCAGATGACGCAGCAGAACGCCGCCCTGGTCGAAGAATCCAGCGCCGCGGCACTGGCCATGAACGATCAGGCGCAGCGCCTGGCCGATGTGGTGGCGGTGTTCAACGTCGGCACGGGCACCACGGCGCCGCGCGCCGTGCCGCAGCCGTCTGCGTCGGCCATGAAGGCCCCGTGCCGGTGGTCGCCGAAGGCGCG
>NZ_JAZHFR010000171.1:0-1920 GCF_036541385.1 Comamonas sp. GCA5
AAAAATCACCTGGTGAATGAACTCACAGGCATTGGCAGGCGGGGCTCCTCCCATCGGTAGGTCTTGCTCAAGACGTTGCGCTCAAGCGATTGGCTGCTCCAGCGGATATCCAGCAGATCCGCGATGGTCCATGCGGCCCAATCGGAGCGGAAGGGTCTCTGTGTAACGTCTTCAGGCAGTTTTGGCGAAGAGGAGTTGCGCCAGATAATCGCGGGAATACGGTAGCCGGCCTCGGTGCTCTTGCTGTGTCCCGCATGGTTGCGGACATGGCCTACTTCCTGACCATGGTCGGATAGATACATCCATGCCACCTTGCCTTTTGCCAAGGCAGCTGATTGGGTGAGGCGCAGCGTCTCCGCCACCACATAATCGTGATACAGCAGCGCCGCATCATATTCTTGGCGTTGCCGGCGCACCCATAAGGAGGTGCCCTTGTTCTTCAGCGATGCATCAATCGCATCTGCTTCATCATCAAAGGGATTCTGGCCCTTGGGGTAGCGCAGGCTGTAGTGCGGGTGGGCGCCCAGCATGTGAACCACGATGAACTTGCGTTCGGAAGGCGCATCAAGAGCCGTCTTCAGTTCGTCGACCATTTCCCCGTCCAAAGACACAGAGGAGCGCCCGGGAGTGCGATTTACCATCTGCACGATATCAGCCAGCCTGGCATGCTGCTGCTCAATTCCAACATCGTCGTGGTTGCTGATCCACCAAACCTTGTAGCCTGATGCTCGAGCAAGCGCGACCAGATGATGGGACTCAGTCGAGCCCGGGGCGCCGAAGCCAAACAAGTTGCGCACTGCGGGCAGAGTACTGGCATCCACAGACCATGCATTGCGCAGCACGGTCATCTGGGCCCCTGAAATCCTTTGATGTTCCTGGAGCTTGGGCGTTGTCTGCCTGTCATAGCCATAGAGCGACAGGTTGTCGCGATTGATGCTTTCACTGAGCACCAGCACGACTGTGGATGGCCCGGCGTCCGCCAGCGTAGGCTTTGCTTGAATGGCGTGATCCAGCAGCCTTGCACGCTCCTGATGCTGGTCGGCGAGGCTGGCTTTCAGTTTTTGAGTAGAGTGGACCCATTGGGCCCAAAAAATCGCAGGATGCAGCCGGCGCCAAGGCTTGCTGGAATAGGCTAGCGCACACACAAGGGTCACGATCAAGGAAAGCACCGCCAGCCTTCTGTCCCTGCGCAAGGCAGCCAATACAGTCCGCCCCGTGAGATGCCACACCAGCAAAGCGAGCAAGGCAAGGCCACCGCAGATAAGCACAACACTGCGCCAGTGCATTGACAGATATTCGGAGCTTTCTCGCCAGTTGGTATTGGCCATTGCGCCAATCACCATTGCCCCCTCTGGTGAAGACTGGTACAGCTCCATCAGATAGGCACGCATGGTGCCATCCAATGCAAAAAGCATTACCCAGACAAAGGAAAGCCAACGTCGCGCCTTGAGCCAGGCAGGGCTGCGCATCGGCAAGGCCAGCCCGATGAACACAGGCACCATGAGTATCAGGAGCTGGGCAACACGTCGGCCGTCATGCCCCAGAACAATGAAGAACAGGGCAATGGCGGCCAAGCCGCTTAGCGCTGACCAGGAGATGCGCATGCCGTGAGACGCAGAGGAATCACCGGGGATGGATGTTTGGGACAAGACACTTAACTCATGAAGTTCCACTACCGCAGCAAAATGCTTTTCAAGCATTGGAGGGGTGATGGCTTCACTCCTCAAGGTTTCTTGCTGCATCGAACGCAATAGCTTTTCGACCTGCCCTGTGAATCAGGTGGGCGAATACTTCTGCAGAGTTATGTGTCTTTGGTGCTGAAGTTGGCGCTAGCGGCGCGATCCTAGCATTTTTTGTTCCATCGCAAAGCGTTGTTTTCGGGAGTCTTTTAGATGAAATATCGAAGACCGCTTTGGGTCG
>NZ_JAZHFR010000172.1:0-1819 GCF_036541385.1 Comamonas sp. GCA5
CGGCTGCCACGGCACCGGCCGGCGCGCCGTTGGCGCTGGATGTGGCCCAGCCCTGCGGCTTCAGCCTGCGCGTGCCCTCGCAGCAGCTGCGCCAGGACCGCCAGCTGGTTGCCATGCTGCGCGATGCCGTCAAGGCCACCCAGGACGAAAGCGGCTGGGCCCGCGTCGGCGCCGTGGGCACGCACATCGGCAACAAGCTGCCCTTCGATGCGCGCAACTACGGCTACGCCACCCTGACCAAGCTGCTGGCGGCCACCCAGATGTTCGAGCTGCGCGACGAGGGAACCTCGCGCGTGGCCGTGCGCGACAAACGCTTTGTGGAACTGCCCGCGCCCGGCAAGTAGGACGATGCTGTCAGCAGGCCGTGCCGGCGAACTTTTCCTTCTATGATGACTCCTATACATCGCGCGGCAGGCACTCCATAAGATCACGACAACATCGGAGCCTGGAACTGGTGACAAGCGCTTGAATCTGGCTGCCAGCGCCCCCAACTGGCAGGCTGTGGGCCATCGGCCCGATTTCCCCTGGTGGAGAAACTCACAATGAAACGAATCGCTCTTTTTCTGTTGACCAACATTGCCGTGGTGGCGGTGCTGGGCATCACGGCCAGCCTGCTGGGCGTGAACCGCTTCCTGACCTCCAACGGCCTGAACCTGGGTGCGCTGCTGGGCTTTGCCTTCATCATGGGCTTTGGCGGCGCCATCATCTCGCTGCTGATTTCCAAGCCCGTGGCCAAGTGGAGCTCGGGCGTGCACGTGATCGAGCAGCCCCGCAACGCCGACGAAGCCTGGATCGTGGACACCGTGCGCAAGTTCGCCGACAAGGCCGGCATCGGCATGCCCGAAGTCGGGATCTACGAGGGTGAACCGAACGCCTTCGCCACCGGCGCCTTCAAGAACAGTGCCCTGGTGGCCGTGTCCACCGGTCTGCTGCAGGGCATGACGCGCGAAGAGGTCGAGGCCGTGATCGGCCACGAGGTGGCCCACATCGCCAACGGCGACATGGTGACCATGACGCTGATCCAGGGCGTGATGAACACCTTCGTGGTCTTCCTGTCGCGCGTCATCGGCTATGCCGTGGACAGCTTCCTGCGCAAGGGCGATTCCGAAAGCTCCGGCCCCGGCATTGGCTACTACGTGACCACCATCGTCATGGACATCCTGCTGGGCTTCGTGGCCGCCATGATCGTCGCCTGGTTCTCGCGCCAGCGCGAGTTCCGTGCCGACGCCGGCGCCGCCCAGCTGATGGGGCGCAAGCAGCCCATGGTGAACGCCCTGGCGCGCCTGGGCGGCATGGTGCCCGGCGAGCTGCCCAAGAGCATGCAGGCCATGGGCATCACCGGTGGCATCGGCAAGCTGTTCTCCAGCCACCCGCCCATCGAAGAGCGCATTGCGGCGCTGCAAAACAGCCACTGAGGCGTGCGATGTGTCGGCCCTGCCTGTGCCGACACATCTTGCGCGGGTTCTTTACCCGCGCTTTACAGCTTCGACAAGAACCCCGGTCAGCATGGTGCCGGGGTTTTGCGTTATGGGATGTGTCACCTTGTTAGGAGCTGCTATGCGATGGACTGATTCCTCTGTGCGATGGACCCGCTTCAGCCCGCGCGGCTGGGCGGCGCTGGGTGTGGCAGGGGCGGTGGCTCTGCTCAGTGGCTGCGTGGTGGCTCCGGTGGATGACGGCTATGCCGACTATGGTTACTTGTCGGGTCCCGGACGATTGGCTGCTTAAAAACAAGCGTCCGTTGCTGCATGGCCGAGAGGTACTGCAAGCAGTTCTGGCAACATGGCAATCCCGTGCCAAGGAGTTGCCATGCTGATCA
>NZ_JAZHFR010000173.1:0-1780 GCF_036541385.1 Comamonas sp. GCA5
GACTCCGGCAGGGCGGCCACGGCCACCGCGCTGCTGCGGGCGGACGGTCTGCACGGGCAGGCGCTGGCGCCGAGGCACCGGGCACGGAGTTGTCAACGGTGGAGGACACGGATTCGGTCATGGGCTGGGGCCAGTGCAGGAAAAATCAAACCCGCGATGATGCCAGCATTGCACGGTCTGTGTGAACCCCCGGCACTTTGGCCGCACGCGCCGCCCCCTCAGGCCAGGGCTTCGTCCAGCACTTCCACCCAGTGGCGCACCGGCACCGGGGTGCCGCTTTGCAGGTGGGTGATGCAGCCGATGTTGGCCGACAGGATCGCTGCCGGCTGCGGTGCCACCTCTTCCAGGGCCTGCAGCTTGCGGTCGCGCAGGGTCTTGGCCATGGCCGGCTGCAGCACCGAATAGGTCCCCGCCGAGCCACAGCACAGGTGGGATTCGGTGCGCGCCGTCAGCAGCTGGAAGCCCAGCCGGGACAACTGCGCCTCGACCACCCCCTTGAGCTTTTGCGCGTGCTGCAGCGTACACGGCGGGTGGTAGGCCATGGGCTGCGCCGGCACCCGGGCGCGGTCCTGCAGCTTGTCGGCCAACTCGGGCAGCAGGGCAGGCAGCAACTCGCTCAGGTCGCGCGCCAGGGCGCTGGTGCGGGCCGCCTTGTCGGCGTAGGCCGGTTCATCGCGCAGCACATGGCCCCAGTCCTTGAGCATGGCCCCGCAGCCCGAGGCATTGCTGACGATGGCCTCGACCTCGCCGGCCTCGATCAGCGGCCACCAGGCATCGATGTTGGCGCGCATCTGCGCCTTGCCGCCGTCGTGGTCGTTGAGGTGGTATTTCACCGCGCCGCAGCACTGCGACTGCGCCACCACCAGGGTCTGGATGCCCACCGCGTCCAGCACGCGCGCCGTGGCGTAGTTGATGTTGGGCAGCATTGCTGGCTGCACGCAGCCCTGCAGCAGCAAGACCTTGCGCGCATGGCTGCGCGTGGGCCAGGCGCCGTGCTCGCCCCTGGGCGGCACCTTGGCCTGGATGGCGGCGGGCAGCAGCGGGCGCACGGCCTGGCCCAGCTTCATGGCCGGGGCAAACAGTGGCGATGTCAGACCTTCCTTCAAGGCCCAACGCTGCAGGCGCTCGCCCAACGGGCGCGGCACCTGCGCATCGACCACCTTGCGGCCGATGTCCACCAGGTGGCCGTACTGCACCCCGCTGGGGCAGGTGGATTCGCAGTTGCGGCAGGTCAGGCAGCGGTCCAGGTGCTGCTGGGTGGCGCGCGTGGGCGCCTGCCCTTCCAGCACCTGCTTGATCAGGTAGATGCGGCCCCGCGGGCCATCCAGCTCGTCGCCTAGCTCCTGGTAGGTGGGGCAGGTGGCGGTGCAAAAGCCACAGTGCACGCATTTGCGCAGGATGGCTTCGGCCTCCTGGCCTTCGGGCGTGCCACGGTATTGCGGGGCGAGGTGGGTTTGCATGGTGGGGTGTCTCTGGAATGGTTTTGATGGGGTGCCGGGCCGTGCGGGCCCCGGTTCACGCCATGGTGCGCCCGGGGTTGAAAATGCCCACCGGGTCGAAGGCCTGGCGCAGCTGGGCCTGGATGCGCTGCACCGCCGGGTTTTGCACATCAAATATCGGGCTGGCGCTGATCTGGCCTGCGCCTTCAGCTCTGAATAGCGAAGCACTGCCCCCCACAGACTGCGCCAGCGCCTGCAGCGCCGGCCCCTGGCTGCGCGGGGCCTGCACCCAGCGCTGGCCACCGTGCCACTCGATGAGCGGCGCGCCACCCGTGCGGCAG
>NZ_JAZHFR010000174.1:0-1697 GCF_036541385.1 Comamonas sp. GCA5
CAGCAGGCCAGACAGCAGTTCTTCGGGTACGTCGTGTTTCTTGGTGTTCATAGTGTTTACGGACAGGCCGGCTTGCGCCGGCTGTTGATTGGCCGTTTACACAAAATTTTGCACACCCTCCCAAGCTACGTGGTGGCAGCCGGCGCAGCTGTGGGAGCAAGCGTGTGCGGCGTTGCGTGAGTCCAGAATTTTTCCGCTCGCTGCGTTTGAGCCTCCCCGCATGCGTAAGTAGAGCCTCAGCGTTGCGCAACTGGATAGTTGCTGCTCTGAATCCTATGGCCGGATGGCATGCGCTGTCTGGCCATTTTTATTGCTGTGCAGCAGCGTTTTTGATATGCATTGCCGCGCACTATTGCGGATGGCCGAAAACTGCGCCAGGGCCGCTCTGGGGGCTTCTAGCATCATTGACCTAAGCGACGAAGACTGGTTTGAGCGCTGGTCTGTTCTGTCGGTCCATGGTGGTCATCTTGCGTGCAATTAGTGACTGTTGACCGAAACCAAAAGACCCTTCTGTTTTTTGACGGTATTGTCGAAAACGAAAGCGCCAATATTGTGTTGCTATGCCCTCAACACCGATGAAAGGCGACAGTATCCAGACCACTGCTTGGCTTTTGACGTGCGCGATCACCGCTACGTCATTGTCGGTCCCGATCTACCTTCCATCATTACTTATTTTATGGGTGTCTACAGCTCGCGATTGAGTAGGCCGCCAAATCTTGCCAAAACCTATCTGCACCAACTTACCTGAGGATCCGCAGCTGGTTGCAAAGCTCTAGGCGGATGTAGTCCTCGAGATTCGACATATCAAGAAGGTTCTTTGCTCTACGGTCCACGGCCATGAACAAGAAGTATTTGCTGAACCACTTCCGCTGTCGAGCATGGAGCGGTCATAAGCCGTGGGCTTAATTACAGACGAAGGTGTCGCCTCTTGTCGTCCGGAGGCGTTTGTTTTGAGGATTACGGGAGTCTGGCCATCCGAATGGCGCTTGCTACAAGGCGAGATTGAGGGTCTGGTCCGAGAGGCAAGGGATTAGGTGCTATCTATTTGCGCTGTCCGGTAGTTTGTGCGAGAGCCACCAATCCTGCTCGACCACCCGGCGCTCAAACCAGCGCGATCAGCTCTTGAGGCAAACATCCCAGCCGCCCTCGCAACCTCCGCCTGCAACTTCTGGTATGTTATGGATACATTACCCTCAATCTCCTGGGATCGCATAGCCCAGTGAACCGGAGCGGTTGTTTCGAAAACCATCGGGAGACAATCCTCAAATGCCTATCGCCCAAGCAGACCTACAGAACTATGCTCGACGCTCCGGCGGTCAGACCGTCATTATAAAGCGGGCAAGCCAGAGGACAGCTTTCCTCTGTCACAGCCACCACGATCGCGAGCTGGCCTTAGGCTTGCAGGCCTTCTTGCGGGAACAGGGGTTAGACCTGTACATCGACTGGCAGGATTCCTCAATGCCTTCACAGCCCAATGCGGACACCGCCAACAAGCTTCGCCAGCGCATTGTCGGGAGCGAATGGTTCCTGTTCCTCGCCACTCAGAACTCTATGGCGTCGCGCTGGTGCCCCTGGGTGTTGATTTCCATCCAGAAGTGACCCACTAGCCCCCGGTTTTTCCATCTCAATCTGACCCACGCATTAACCCTAGCCTGCTGCTTTTATGTGCAGCAGGAGACCAGGAGTGATTGACGTGG
>NZ_JAZHFR010000175.1:0-1668 GCF_036541385.1 Comamonas sp. GCA5
CAAGGGAGGATCTCTCTCAGACATGGCACTTCTTACCGTAATGAGAAGAATGTCGCTTGATGCAGTCCCGCATGGCTTTAGATCAACCTTTAGGGATTGGGCCGGAGAGTGTACGAACTACCCCCGAGAAGTTGCTGAGCAAGCGCTAGCCCATACACTTCAAAACAAGGTGGAAGCTGCTTATAGAAGAGGTGACTCGTTGGAGAAGAGGAGAGCGATGATGCAGGATTGGGCTAACTTTTGTTCCACGGGGGCTATATGAAGAAAGCTCATTATCCCAAATTTTTGAGATTCTTTGATCAGGAAAAATTTGATGTTAAGAATAACTCTTTGATTTCGAAAATAAGAAAAATAAATGATGGATCAAAGAAAATTTGGGAAAGCTCTCGTTATATAAATTATCCAGCGAATGATCATGATGCTGATCTACATGTCGATAAATTGTTCGATGATTTTAATGCCAGGTTGGATGGGGATTTAGTACCTTTGGCTTACTCGATAAAGGGGTGCTGCGAGCTACTTTTAAAGAAAAATAAGTCACTTAGAAGTTTCGAGTTTGTAGATGTGATAGATGTCTACTTTAGAAATGGTTGCGAAATTATTAAAAATAATAAGGAAATATTTCTTAATGCTCACTCCATCAATGCTTGGCATCCATTTCTGAGGGTTATTTTTTTATTTGAATTAAATGAAGTTCTCGAAGTATGCCGGGCAACTGACGTTAAGAAAATGGCTTCTGCTTTCGAAAAAACATCTTTGGCATCAAAAGAAGCTATAGAGGATAGAGCTCTATGCCTAATTCAACGAGAGTCAAAAATTCTGACTTTAAGATTTGATGTTATAGCGATAAATTTGACTAGATTTTACTGTGAAACCTTTTTGATAAAAGCTTTGAATGAGTTGAACCTTAAATTGGCAGGAGGTATGTTCATGGCGATTTCTGTAATATTCCCTAGGAACTGTTTTGATCTACGTTCGTTGAACGGATGCATTGGGCATGCATGTGCTTTTATTTCTTTGAATAAATTTTCTGGAAAAGAAGAGAAAATTTTGAGTGAGTTGACGAATGAATTAAATGATTTTGATAGCAGGAAATTGTCTCTTAAGTTTGTTGATAAAGGTGAAATTGAGAGTGTAAAAAAATCTTTTGTAGGAATTAGAAAGTTCAAGGATGAAAACTTAAACAATGAATTAAATGATTTTTGTGAATTTATGACACTCGAAAGAAGTATTTTGAAGCCATTGATTGCTGATCTTTCTAAAGGTGAAATGAAAACATTAAACAATTTAAAAATCAAAACTTTTTGAAATTTATTTTTTATTTTTTTAAAATAGTTAAGTAGTTTTGTTAGGCATATACGATGTTCTGAATGTAGAGCGTAGTTCACAACGAGCAAGACTCTGTTTGTGATGTACCAAAGTGAGAGGAGTCTTCATTTGAAAAGGCTGTTAGCAGTAGCTAGCAGCCTTTTTTATTTTGTTGGTGATTTTTCTACTGCATCCCAGATGCTTTGTAACGAAGAGCAGTTGCTTCGTCGGTACTTCCGATTAATAGATGCATCTGGAGATGAACATGTCAGAAAAAAAGAGATACTTGTTAAGTGTCGGGTCCCGGATGATTACGCACGTTCTTGACGAATAAATCAGGAGCTTTCATCTTCCATTTTT
>NZ_JAZHFR010000176.1:0-1647 GCF_036541385.1 Comamonas sp. GCA5
AGCAGGCCAGACAGCAGTTCTTCGGGTACGTCGTGTTTCTTGGTGTTCATAGTGTTTACGGACAGGCCGGCTTGCGCCGGCTGTTGATTGGCCGTTTACACAAAATTTTGCACACCCTCGTACCTGAAGCATCAGGATTTGCCTGAGAACAAAGCACCAAGAGCGCAGAAATACTCACTGGAGCAAAGACAGGCGGCAGTCGCTTATTACCGTGCCCATGATCGCTGTATTGCTGCAACGATGAGGGCTTTAGGCTACCCAGGCCGAGGTACGTTGACTGCCTGGGTTCGGCAAGACTGTCCTGAGACGAGCAAATCGATAGTGGGTAGAGCTTGGCCGGCTGCCAAGCCTGATGCGCTGATGTGTGAGGGGGTTGTGCAACTGTGTGCCCGGCAATCGACAGCACAGGAGATTGCGCAGAAGTTGGGGGTTTGTAGAGGAACCTTGTACAACTGGAAAAATCAGTTGCTTGGCCCTTATGCCCCTGCATCCATGAAACCTACCCCAAAGCAATCCCCAGTATTGGATGAAGTAGCACTCAAGCGCCAAATCGAAACATTGCGTCAGGATGTACGGAGGCTGAAGCTCGAGCGTGAGCTTCTGAAACGGGCTCACGAAATCTTAAAACAAGGCAGCGACATTGATCTGCATAGGCTGACCAACAAGGATAAGGTTGTACTGGTTGAAGCGCTGCGTGCGCAGTATGAATTGCCAGAGCTGCTTTCCCTTGTAAGCCTTGCTAGAAGCTCGTATTTCTACCATCGCTCCCGGGTGAAACTGGCAGATAAATACATGGATGTACGCCGCAACATCACAGAAATCTTCAAAGCTAACTACCGCTGCTATGGCTATCGCAGGGTACAGGCATCCCTAATCCAAGAGTGCAAAGGCATCTCCGAGAAAGTGGTGCGCCGACTAATGAAGCAAGAAGGACTGCTCGTGTCCAAGCCTAAACGCCGCAGGTACAACTCGTACCTAGGTGAGATCAGCGCAGCCCCGCAAAACATCATCAATAGAGACTTCCATGCCGCTGCACCCAATCAGAAGTGGCTCACCGACATTACTGAATTCCAGATTCCCGCGGGCAAGATTTACCTGTCGCCAGTGATTGATTGTTTCGATGGGATGGTGGTGAGCTGGAGCATAGGTAGCCATCCCAATGCCCACCTCGTCAACACTATGCTCGATGCTGCCATTGATACTGTCCAATGCAACGAGGTCCGGCCTGTAATTCATTCGGATCGTGGGGCTCACTATCGTTGGCCAGGCTGGCTCTCAAGGGTGCATGATGCAAAGCTGGTTCGCTCAATGTCCTGCAAAGGGTGCTCACCGGACAATGCAGCATGCGAAGGCTTCTTTGGCAGACTGAAGATTGAGCTGTTCTATCCGGGTAACTGGCAATCAACGACGATTGAGCAGTTCATTGAAGCCGTAGATACCTACATCCGTTGGTACAACGAAAAACGTATCAAGGTATCTCTGGGGCGTTTGAGCCCTGTGCAATACCGGCAAAAACTTGGTCTAGCTGGGCTGCTGCCGGTCTCGTTGACACCGACCTAAGCTTCTTGAGCTTGCTCGAACTGTACGGGACTGAGATATCCGAGCGTCGAATGCCGACGCGTCGGGTTGTAGAAGCACTCGATGTAA
>NZ_JAZHFR010000177.1:0-1595 GCF_036541385.1 Comamonas sp. GCA5
AAGCTACCCCTGATGAAGCGTACTTTGCAGCATTGCCGTTTGCACAAATGCAGGCGGCATAACCCCGGTGATCTCGCTTAGCAACTGGACTCAATTGTTCAAACGACCGGGACCACTTCTACTGATGCAGTGCGAAGAAGCAGCCGTTCGAGGGGCTCGCTGCGAGCCCGGCAGGCAAAAGGCTGAGTTATAGGTAGTGGTCAATCCAACACATTCGCTACTGTTTGAGCAGGCGGCATGACGGAACGCCTACTAATTTATGCCGTCATCAAGGGGCGTTTATGTATTCCGCCCCTCAGCATCGACTATTTAACTAGCGACAATTACTTGAGCCGAGGGACTTCAAATGGCGAAAAAGAGTTTTGACCTCAACATAGAAAAAATTTTGGAAAACTGGGAAGTTCGCCATGGTATTCGGGAAGTTATAGCCAACGCACTCGACGAGCAGATATTGACGGGCACTGCGCCGGTAGTGATTGAAAAGCGTGACGGCACCTGGATCATTCGAGATGAAGGCCGTGGCATTCGATACACCCATCTCACCCAAAATGAGAACCAAGAAAAGCTCGATAGCCCACTTGTGATCGGTCGATTCGGCATTGGGCTGAAGGATGCTCTAGCCACTTTTGAGCGCCATGGCGTCAAGGCCCAGATCAAGTCCAAGTTCGGGACCATCTCGACCCACAAATCAGCAAAGCATGGATTCGGCGATATCCTTACCCTGCATGCCATCATCGAAGATCCGTTGGATCCGACATATGTCGGCACAGAATTTCAGCTTGAGGGAGTCGAAGATAAGGAAATGGAGGCCGCAAAGGCTTTGTTTCTGAAATTTTCCGATGAAGAATTGCTGGCAACCACGCGATTTGGCCAGATTATCAGCCGTAAATCAGGCCCAGGTGCGATCTACATCAACGGCGTGAAGGTCGCGGAGGAAGCAAATTTCCTTTTCTCCTACAACATCACTCAGCTCAGTGCGGCGATCAAGAAGGCTATTAACCGAGAACGCTCTCATGTGGGCCGCACTGCGTACTCGGACTCGGTCAAAAAAATCCTGCTAGCCTCGACCAATGGGGATGTCGCCCGTACGTTGGCCGAAGACATCTCCCGTTTCCAGTTGGGTGAAATGCACGACGAACTGGCGTGGATTGATGTGCAAGAGCACGCAGTACGGATCCTCAACGCCCAAGAAAAGGTGGTGATGGTGACCGCGTATGAGGCGATGCGCTTCCCCGACCTGATAGACCAGGCTCGCCAAAGCGGCAACACGATTCTCACGATTCCCGAAAATCTCCGAGCCAAAATCGCCGATTCGGTAGATATCGAAGGCAATCGAATGGTGGACATCACGCAGTTCACCGAGACCTACAACGACAGTTTCAACTTTGACTTTGTTGACGCCGAAGCGCTCAGCAGCCAGGAACGCAAGATCCTCGACACCACAACCTTTGTCATTGAAGCATTTGGAGGTAGGCTGTTGATTTCCATCCAGAAGTGACCCACTAGCCCCCGGTTTTTCCATCTCAATCTGACCCACGCATTAACCCTAGCCTGCTGCTTTTATGTGCAGCAGGAGACCAGGAGTGATTGACGTG
>NZ_JAZHFR010000178.1:0-1468 GCF_036541385.1 Comamonas sp. GCA5
GCTGTACCCGCCGACCCCACCCGATCCGCAGCTGCCCGTGCAGCCGCCCCCCGCCCTGCCGCCGGACTGGCTGGCGCAGCCGCAGGCGCTGCGGCTGGTGGTGCTGGACGGTACCTGGCGCAAGAGCCGCAAGATGCTGTACCGCAACCCCGGCCTGCAGCAGCTGCCGCGCCTGGCACTGCAGGACCTGCCACCCGGGCGCTACGCCATCCGCAAGGCGCAGGCCCCGGACCAGCTGTCCAGCTTCGAGGCCGCGGCCCTGGCACTGGCCCGGCTGCATGCCTGGGAGGCCGGGCACCCGGCCTGGGCGCAGTTGCTGCAGTCCTTCGAGGCGGCCATGGCCCTGCACCAGCGCCTGCAGGCTGCAGGCCGGGCACCGCCGGGCGATTGAGACCGGGCGCGCAGCGCCGCGTGGGAGGGTTCCAACGGAAATACACAGGCCAAGCGCAGACAGCCCGGCAGCCAAGGCAGGACGTCAGGGCCTGACGGGCGCTCGCGCCCCGCGCGCAACCGCCCGCGTGATCGGGCGATGGGGCCGTGGGATCAGCACTGGTAGGCCGCGACCGCCGCGCCCTGCAGCGGGTGCAGCGACAGGCCCTGGCAGCGTGCGTGCAGCACGGTGCCCTGGTCGAACTCCAGCTCCATGGTGACCACGCCCTGCAGCTCGCAGGGCACGGGCAGGCGCTGGATGCGCTGGCTGTGGTGCAGAACCAAGCCCTGGCGCAGGCGCCCCAGGCTGGCACCGGGCTCCTGGGCTTCCCAGGGTTCCACCCCTTCCAGGGTCAGCAGCAACGGGGCCCAGACGACTTCCTCGCCCTCGGCGCCCAGGCCCTGGGCGTCGATCATGCGGGCCGCCGAAAACCGCAGTTGCAGGCGCCCGTCGGCCCAGGTGCATTGGGCCACTTCCGAATCGGCAAATTCAAAAAGCATGCTGCGCCTCCTGTGTCAGTGCCTGCACCAGCCAGTCCACCTCGGGTGCGGTGGGTCGGTGCAATGGCAGCAGCATATGCACCTGGAAGGCAATCGCAAACTCCAAAGGTCTGACCACCATGTCAGCACCCGCGCAAGCGCGGGCCGTCAGCGGGTTGACGATGGCCACGCCCAGGCCGCGCTGCACCAGGGCGCAGACGGCCACGGCGCTGTGGGTTTCCAGCAGCAGTTGGCGCTCCACGCCCGCGGCGGCGAACACCGCGTCGATCTGCAGCCGGTACGGATCGTCGCGCGCCAGGCTGATGAAGGGCTGGCCGGCAAAGTCCTGCACACCCAGCACCGGCCGGGCCACCAGCGGGTGGCGGGCCGGCAGCACCGCCACCTCGTCCATGGCCGGCAGGGACAGCACCCGCGTGCCGGGCGGTGCCTCGCCCAGCTCGGTCAGCCCCAGGTCGAAGCGCTGGGCGGCCATCCACTCCTGCAGCAGCGGCCCGTCCTGCGTGGCCACGCTGACGGCGACCGGGCCGTGGGCCGCCTG
>NZ_JAZHFR010000179.1:0-1467 GCF_036541385.1 Comamonas sp. GCA5
ATCAGCATGGCAACTCCTTGGCACGGGATTGCCATGTTGCCAGAACTGCTTGCAGTACCTCTCGGCCATGCAGCAACGGACGCTTGTTTTTAAGCAGCCAATCGTCCGGGACCCGACACCTAAGTTACAATTTTCTTTAGTTTTGGTTTAAATAAACACAAGTTTCGCACGCTATCCAAATCTAGTTGGTTTCAGCTTTAAAACTCAACATTCTGCGAATATCACATGGACGTCAAACACCAAGTTTTTGTTTCTTCAACCTATAAGGATCTTATTGAAGAGCGAAAAGCAGTTATACATGCACTCCTTGAGCTTGATTGCATTCCCGCAGGAATGGAGCTATTTCCCGCCACTGATGAAGACGCTTGGAGTCTGATAAAAGAGGTTATTGATGGGTGTGATTACTACCTTCTCATATTGGCTGGGAAGTATGGTTCTGCGGGGCCAGATGGAATCGGCTATACCGAAATGGAGTTCGACTACGCCGTTAGTGTTTCTAAGCCAGTCCTAGCCTTCATCCATGAAGCTCCAGACAAACTAACGGCGAGCAATATCGAGAAAACAGAAGCGATGCAAAACAAACTTGCCGCCTTCCGAGAGAAAGCGAAGGCAAAGCACTGCAAATTCTGGACATCGCCGGAAGACTTGGGTGGCAAGGTGTCTCGCAGCTTGGTGCAACTACGCAAGCGCCACCCTTCGCCTGGCTGGGTTCCCGGAAAATTTGCCGCTAGCCAATCAATGCTTCGAGAGTTACAGGAACTCCGAACGAAGGTTGCACAACTTGAGCTAGAAGCAGCAACAGGTCCCACGTCAGTGCAAGCGGATACTGAGGAACTAGCGCAAGGCGCAGACCTCGTGGAGTTCCATCCAAAGCTGAAACATACAGCAGAGGATAAAAACGGAAAAGAAACAAAGGTGTCCTGTTCATGGGACAAACTGTTATCTTATTTTGGTCCGAACATGCTTGCCGAGTGCAGCGATGAAGAGATGATGTCCCGCGTCAAGCTCGCTTTCTATCACTCGATCCCTAAGGTTATTCGCGACTTCAATAGTTTAAATTCTCTAGTGCTTCCATACGTTCTGGAGGATAAAATTCGCGTTCAGTTTCAAGCCCTTGGCTACATTGCTACTGGCCTCAAGAAGCGCGCAGTTGCAGATAATTCACGTTATTGGCGTTTAACACCAGTTGGTGAAAAGCACCTCATCAGTGTTCGAGCCGAACGGCGCCAGCCAAATAAAGTTGCCGCGTAAATTTTCTCCACCTTTCATTTGTTTCTAAGCCTAACTTGATAGTAAAGCAGACACCAACCTGCTCCGCTAATTGTTTGGCCATTAGTCAAACCTAGTTGTCGGGTCCCGGACGATTGGCTGCTTAAAAACAAGCGTCCGTTGCTGCATGGCCGAGAGGTACTGCAAGCAGTTCTGGCAACATGGCAATCCCGTGCCAAGGAGTTGCCATGCTGATCA